>NZ_JAMXXM010000029.1:0-30198 GCF_024129715.1 Acinetobacter lwoffii | reverse complement strand
AAAACGCTTTTGCGAGATCAAAACATTTCCGTGCTATTGCAAACTCGATTTGATAAACTAGCACGCAATTATAAATCTATGCGTATAGCCTGCATATTTATTTGGTGCAAAGCCAAATGAGGACACGCCCTAATAATTTCTTCACTTAATTTTAAAGCTTCATACAATGACTCTTGATTTGTGTGATTCATAGACATCATTTCAATATAATTGGTGTCTATGAACAGAGAAATTCAACAAAGACTCGTATGGGTTAAATTATTTGAAGAGACCAATGATGCTGGCCTAGTCTGTCGGAGATGTGGCATTTCTAGACCAACATTACGCAAGTGGTGGAAACGATATTCTGAGCAAGGTATTGATGGATTAAGTAGTCAGAGTAAACGCCCATTAAAATCTCCAAATACTAAAATCAATGCTGAGCTAGAAGCCTTAATATTGGAAATGCGCTCAGCTAGAAATCTGGGTGCTCGACGTTTGCAAACAGAATTGATGAGGCTGCACGGAGTCTCGTTGTCCTTAGCGACTATCCATAAAGTACTATCCACCCATCAAGTCAAACCGATTAAAAAATTCCGTCTTAAAGTAGATTTCATTCGTTATGAACGCCCATTACCAGGCGATAGAATTCAAATGGATACCTGTAAACTGGGTCCTAGGCTATATCAGTACACATCTATCGATGACTGCACACGATATCGCGTTTTAAGGATATATAAACGCCGAACAGCGGCGAATACGCTCGACTTTTTAGACTGCGTAATTGAAGAAATGCCTTTTCCCATACAGCGAATACAGACCGATCGTGGGCGGGAATTTTTTGCTGAAAAAGTACAGAAAAAATTGATGCAGCATGGAATCAAATTTAGGCCAAATAAACCAGGTTCACCTCATTTGAATGGCAAGGTAGAGCGTTCTCAAAAGACTGATAAATCTGAGTTCTACGCTACTGTCGATATTAATTCTGAAGATATCCAAGACAAGCTAGCCGAATGGCAGCATTACTATAACTGGATGAGACCACATTCAGCTTTGAAAGGTAAAACACCGATGGAAAGGTACTTTGAATTATGTGAAGAAACCCCTTTCTCTGATGAGGTCCAGAAGCAATACAACCCATCCAATGAACGGATTCAACACGCCAATTACAAGATGGATTTAGAGATCGCTAAATTGAAACGATCTCTATGAATCACACACTTGATTAACTTGCAATGTTCTAATTCCAAAGCATTATTGTAGTTATTCTCTTATATACTTTAGTTCTTATTAAATTTCAATTAGTGAATTTCTTTCATCTTAACCTTAGAAAATATCAGTATATCAAATCTTTACTATCTAATTAAATCGTTAAAATATAGGGTTTAGATTTAAACCCATATAACTATGTCAAACAAACTTGAACGTCAGAAATTGACTCTCCCAGCAGGTCATGACAAGCTTCTGCTTCACTCCTGCTGTGCACCATGCTCGGGTGAAGTGATGGAAACCCTAATTGAATCAGGCATCGACTTTTCGATCTTTTTTTATAATCCCAATATTCACCCTGTCAAGGAATATGAAATCCGTAAGGAAGAAAATATTCGCTTTGCAGAAAAACATAATATTCCTTTTATTGACTGTGATTACGATACAGACAATTGGTTTGCACGTGCCAAAGGCATGGAAAATGAGCCAGAGAAAGGTATTCGCTGTACCATGTGTTTTGATATGCGCTTTGAACGGACTGCCCTTTATGCAGCTGAAAATGGCTTCAGCCTAATTAGTAGCTCATTGGGTATTTCTCGTTGGAAAGATATGAAGCAGATCAATGATTGTGGGCATCGTTCTGCTTCACATTATGAAGGTATCACCTATTGGGACTACAACTGGCGTAAAAATGGTGGTGCTGTTCGTATGCTTGAAATCAGCAAGAAGGAAGAATTCTACCAACAAGAATATTGTGGCTGTGTATACTCCTTACGTGATACCAACCGTTGGCGTATGAGCCAAGGTCGTGATCGCATCAAATTGGGTGTGAAATTTTATTCGAATGCCATGGATGATGAAAGCTAAGCTTCAGTCACCAGATACCAATTTTTCCAGGAACTGGTTCCACGGACTTCAATGGGTACAGTTGGAATCAGTTTTTCTTTTAGAACGTCAGTCTGTCCCACGGCTTTGGCAAGTCGGGCTTTCACAGAATGAATGCATTCACGATCTCCAAACTCACAGCGATCCAATGTCGTACCACCACAAGGACCATTCGCCAATCCTTTGGGACAAGTTTCAGGGCAAATATATAAAGTATCTCCTAACCTACATTGACCACAACTTTCACAACCCACGACCCCTTGCTTAGAGATAAATTCAGTTTTTAACAATGCTTTTTCTGCAGGAGTATTTTCCCAGAGTGAGGCTTTAAAAATAAAATGCCCCACACCTTTGGCAATTTTGGACTCAAATAGAGCCTTGTGCATGAAATGCAATTGCTGATATTTAATAAGCTGGCTAGAGGATGGTTGGCGGGAATAATAAGCTAATTCTGGCACGAGTTCCTCTTTAGTCTCCACTTGCCACAGTGCATTCCAGAGTGCTTCGAGTTCCTGTAAACCATAATGTCGATATTGTTCAATATATTTTTCTAAAAGCTTTTGCTCTTCAGGCTTATGGCATGCTGAAAGATGCACACCTGCAAAACCCAAATACTTACAGATCAATATTTGTATAGCACAACGTTTATAAGCATTCTCAGTTCGTCCATCCTGTTTTTCCTGAGCCAACACTCGTAACATGTGTGGTGTAATCACAATTCCTGCGATCTTATGTTTCACCATAAAATTGGCACGTGCCAAACTAAGTGGCATAACACAAGCAAGTATATTTTGTGGGTATCGATGACGATTTAAAAAAGCCTTGGCTTGTTTTAAAGCCTCCATATCGTAACCCAACTGGGTAACGATAAAGTCTGCTCCTGCTTTAATCTTTTTGTGAAGTTTTAAATATTGTGCATCACGTTCAGCTTCAGCATATTTAAAGGGATTAAAAGCTACACCAATGTGAAATCCACCATAACACTTTGCGGCCATGACCGCATTTACAGACTCTAAATATCGGGTGCGATTCGTTCCATCTTGACCATTTGTATGCCCTTTTAACTTATCACCTGTGAGAAGCAGTAAATTTTTCTGTCCCGAAGCTTGAGTTGATTTTAAGAAGGTCTCAAAATCAGTAATATCCCGACCTTTCCCTGAATAATGGATGATTTTTTCCACTGATGAAGGAAATGTCTTCGCACATTCAAGTGGTGGCAAATCACTATCGGCATGCACTCGATCTGCCAAAGTGATCGCACATGGAAATTCTGCTAAAGACATTGGTACGGCAATGCCCTTAGCAGAACTTAAATATTCCAACAAAATACAAAACTGATTGTGCTTAAAATGGGAAGCAAGCTGTGACATAAAATAAAGTTCAAATAAAAATGATTAAAGCAGGTCGCTATTATATTCGACCTAACAGAATCAGCCCGATTAATCTTAAACAGGCTGATATAGAAAATTTTAGTCAACAATTATGCAATGAATCTATTCAATACATTCAATCAGGCAACTTTCTCATTAGATTCTCGCTCTAATGCGAAATGAAATGCCTATTTTTCAAGAATATTTTGATACGACTTAATGAAGTTCTCTTCTATCCATTTACCTTGCTTAAGATTCAATTGAACACGTTCAACACCGTCATAAACTTTACGAGTTAAGAGAAATCATTATTGTGAACAGACTATTTCTCTAAGTTGATTCATCACAACATGTAATTTATAGCCATAGAACCGGCCCATTGAGCTTTTACCACGAGATGCAATTTTAGATAATGATTTATGGCGGTGAATAGGTTTGTGCAACAAAGCCTATTCTAATTAAAACTTAGATTTCATAACCATTAATTTACAGTACAACTATCAATAAAATCGCCCCACCATTGCATCATTTCCATACGCTGATTAAAATATTCTGCATGATTATAACTTGCACGGGTTTTATTTTTATCAGTATGAGATAGCTGTGCTTCAATCCAATTTGATTGAAATAAACCGGATTCATTTAATATGGTACTAAATGTCGATCGTAACCCATGAGAAGTTAATTCATTTTTAGTATATCCCATTTTTCTGATAATCAAGTTCAGGGTATTAAAATGAATAGGTTTATTATTGTTTCGGGGGCTAGAAAACACATATTTTTCGCCATGAGACCAAACGAGTGCTGATTTCACAACTTCAAGTGCTTGATCAGATAGTGGAACAAAAAAATCAGGGATATCATGACCTAAAATAACCTTTCTTCTATATTGTTTAATATGTAAGGCTGGTATTTTCCATATTTTTTTATCTAGATCGAAGTGATGTGGTTCACAAAGCAATAATTCTCCACCACGGACGCCTGTATATAATTTAAATAACAGGGCTTTTTTAATAATAGGATCTGTATTAATCTGATTTAATTTAGCTAAGAAATTAGATAGTTCATCTGAATTTAAATGAGGATAGTTTTTCTTAATCTTATTGTTGACTAATATTTTATGAAGTCCATGTGCAATATTATATTCACAATACCCCATCGCTACCGCATAATCATAAATCTGATTTAAATAACTATAGGCTTTCTTTACAGGTTCTTTTACATTTCTAGATTCTATATTTTTAATAATCTTAACTAGATCATATCTTTTAATTTCCATAAATGGCATTAGTCCAATATTTGGATAAACATCCTGATCTAAACATTTTTTTGCGAGCTGAATTACACCGCATCGTGGTTCATCTTCAAAGGAATTTTTAATTTTAAATTCTAACCACTCTTCACAAATATCCTGAAAAGTTTTGATGTATTTTTTATGCAGTGGTTTATTTTCATAATTATTAAATTTATATTCATCCCGGACTGATCTGGCCTCTTTCAAGGACATTACAGGATATTCACCCAACTTCATGCGAGGACGTTTATTTGTCCCTGCAAGTGAATAGCGGTAACTCCAAGATTTACGTCCGTTTGGTTCTACCTTCAAACTTAAGCCGTCATCATCTGCCAGAAAATAGATTTTTTCCTTTGGTTTAGCTTGACGTACCTTAATTTCAGTAAGACTCATGAATTTTTAACCTAACCACAAATGGCACTGCTCAATTCAATTATAGCAAATTTAAGCGATATTCATATGATGCGTATCATACGCATCACATATTTTTATAAGTAATTGTTAAATAAAATTTATATTTAGATTGGTTATTCCCTAGTAACCAATTAATTAACCATTGATTTTGCAAGTCTTAAATTGGCATTTGAAGTGCAGCCCCATGTTATGACTATTCACATTTCTGCTCTATGATTCATGGTTACTTATTAGTTATGTTATTACGTCAGGAGCGATACAAGAATTAGGGTAACCTTATTATGGAAATAGCGAATACGAAATTACTAGCTGGCGCTTTGATAGCCCTAACTTTAACTATAGTTAGCCCTGTCGTACTTGCAAATGATAACAATGATATACGAAAGACTATTGTAGTTAAATTTGCTAAAAAAGCTCACTCTGCAAATTATTACGGAAGGATAGATGGATACAAGTATGATTCCTACAAATTTTATGCTAAAAAAGGGCAAAAGTTAAAAGTGAAGTTGACTGGAGGAAATGTTGAAGCTTACTTATGGGGTAATCAATTAAAAGACTCCATCAATCTTGGAGAATATTCTCCAGAGCTTGATGATAAGGGTATTTATATTTTACCTGCTTCAGGTGAGTATGAAATTAGAGTATTACAACCTAGATCACAGGCAAGAAAAGATAAAAAACCTCAATACTGGATGAGTATTAACATTAAATAAAGACTTGCTAGATTTTTTTAAGCTTTTATACCAGGGTTCAAAAACTATTGCCAGTTAAACGGGGCGTGATTTTTACGTATATGTTTTTATATTAGTAAAAATGATATAGATACGTAATTCATAGAGATCGTTTCAATTTAGCAATCTCTAAATACATCTTGTAACTGGCATGTTGAATCCGTTCATTTGAGGGGGCGTATTGCTTCTGGACTTCATCTAAGAAAGGAGTTTCTTCACATAATTCAAAGTACCTTTCCATCGGTGTTTTACCTTGCAAAGCTGAATGTGGTCTCATCCAGTTACAGTAATGCTGCCATTCTGCCAGTTTGCTCTGAATTTCCTCTGAATCGATATCTACAGTAGCGTAGAACTCAGATTTATCAGTCTTTTGTGAGCGCTACCTTGCCATTCAGATGAGGTGAACCCGGTTTATTCGGCCTAAATTTGATCCCATACTGCATCATTTTTTCTGTATTTTTTCAACAAAGAATTCTCGTTCACGATCGGTCTGTATTCGCTGTATGGGAAAAGGCATTTATTCAATCACACAGATTATCATAAGGCTTTTGAAACTGTCGCACCTCATGTTTGAATTCACCCATTAACAGAGTGCGAATTAGTCCTTGATCATGTTTGACCACATTTCAAGGAATAGTGTCCAACTTTCGGTATGCAGATTATGGTGTGGGGTTCTCTTAAAGTTTAAACCTTATTATTTTACTTCAGTAATGCTGATTGGCTGGTCTTTTACAAATTCAACAACCCCTTCACCACGTTTAAAGTGAATTGAAACTCCATTATTATTAGCTAAACGAATACCACTACCAGCAACTGTTTGCTTTAAACGATATACCATGCCTGAGTTATCAGTCATTAAAGCAGTTTCAAAGTTATCCGATGATTTCAGAAAAATTAATAAACCATTCGGACCAGAAAATTTAAGGACCTGCGTATCAGCTGAAGTATTGCTTGTAGCCTTATCTTGTAAAGTTTCAGTCTTTGGACTCGAAGTACACCCAGTCATTGCTAAAACTAACAAAGTTAAACTTAAAAAATATTTCATTTAACTACCTTTTTCATCTGTAAATCATAGGTGTATTTATACTAATTGTTATAATTTAACAATAAAACAAATATTACTTTTTTTTACATGAAAAAGCCATAAATCGCATTTTGAACCTTACCGGATTTATCGGAGATTTTTTTATTTAAGTTAGGCCACCTGACTTAACGGGTTAATCTTATCATAGTACATTGCTTCAAACTCAAAAGGCGATACATAACCCAGTGCACTGTGTACATGCTTTTTATTAAACCAATCTACCCAATTTAATGTCGCAAGTTGTACATCTGCTAAACTTTGCCAATCTGCTTTTAAATATTCAATCATCTCTGTTTTGTATAAGCCATTCACTGTTTCAACCAAAGCATTATCGTATGAGTCCCCCGTTGTACCGATTGATGCTCGTAAATTTGCTGCTTCTAAACGATTGGTATAGCGAATGGAAAGGTATTGAACACCTCTATGGGAATGATGAATCACATTCCTTGGCATACCTCAATCGTGCAATGCTTGCTCCAGTGCATCGAGCACCATATCTGTATTCATACGTGTTGATACTTTCCATCCAACAATTGCTCGTGAGAACACATCAATAATAAAGGCGGTATAGACCCAGCCTGAATTTGTTTGAATATACGTAAAGTCACTCACCTGAGATACCGTCTTGGTAGTCAATCAATAATTGAACCGCTCTATCTCTGATTTCAGGGGGTATATTTTACTTTTTTCATCGGAACACTACGCTTCGCTACGTCGTGCGAAGCAATGCTTCTCATCTCAGGAAAGTTGGTCTCCAACAAACCCGGTACGGTTCACAATGAGGTTCATGCACGTGTAGCAGTCCTTAACAGATTTACAGAATTAGGTCGACCACTTACCCAAGTTACGCCTTAAATTTGGCTCAATTAGGGGCGCTTTGCCTTTCAAATATTTGTGCAATAAAGCCGTTGGAAAGTAACCTTGAAACAAGTTATAAGCTTCTTTTTAATAAATTACTGAGTATTTGTATAAATATTCAACATCTGATTTTTTTTAAACCAGATATTGAATTAAAATAAAAACCAATAAACAAGAACAAACATCATTGGTATTTATATTTTAATTATGTTCATTTACAATAAAAATTACTAAGTCAATACATATTTAGTCTAAAATATCCATCAATCAAAAATGTGTGATAGCTTCGAACGTTAATCTTTGTATACTTGTAATTTTGAGTATTACTTCAATTCTCTAAGCTAATTCTTTACAAGTGTTCCTATCACCATAATTGTTATTCTTGTCTTCGCTATAAAGCGATCCAAACCTGCCCTCCATGGTCATAATCGCATGAACAAATTTTTAAAATACCTATTGGTATTCATCGTTCTGCTTATTATTGCAGCACTAATCTTTTTATTTAGACCTATCGCGTCTAAGAAAATTCAAAACACCAGCAATGAGCCTGTCGTTGACGCAGTCTTAGTTGGTGGTGGCATCATGAGTGCAACCCTAGGCACATATCTTAGTGAACTTGAGCCAAACTGGCAAATTCGTATGTATGAACGCCTAGACAACGTTGCCCAAGAAAGCTCAAACGGCTTCAACAATGCTGGCACAGGCCACTCTGGCTTTATGGAAATGAACTATACCTCTGAAAAAGATGGAAAAATGGACATTTCTAAAGCTGTGAACGTTGCGGAACAATTTGAAGTTGCAAAACAGTTCTGGTCTTATCAAGTCAAAGAAGGCGTTTTGGGTCAACCAAATAGCTTTATCAACCCTGTACCGCACATTGCCTTCGTTTGGGGCGATAACGTGAATTTCCTAGAAAAACGTTACGCTGCAATGGTTAAAAACCCAATGTTTTATGGCATGAAATTCTCTGAGAATCCTGCTGAAATTAAACAATGGGCACCATTGGTGATGAATGGCCGTGATGCTGCACAAAAAGTAGCTGCAACACGCATGGATGTAGGTTCGGATGTGAACTATGGTTCGATCACCACTCAATTGGTCGATCACCTTAAAAAACAATCTAATTTCCAGTTACAAACATCGACTGAAGTGACTGGCATTAGCCAAAACGATGATAAAACGTGGACTGTTGCATTTAAAAACCTCACTACAGGAAAAACAGATCATGTGAAAACGCGCTTTGTCTTTATTGGTGCAGGCGGTGCAGCGGTTAAACTTTTACAAATGACAGGCTTACCAGAAGCGAAGCAATATGCTGGCTTCCCTGTAGGTGGCGTGTTCTTAATGACCGACAACCCAAAAGTCACTGAAGGCCATACTGCAAAAGTTTATGGTCGTGCTGAATTAGGCGCACCGCCAATGTCTGTTCCACATATTGATACACGTTATATCGACGGTAAAAAATATGTGTTGTTTGGTCCATTTGCAACTTATTCAAACAAGTTCTTAAAACAAGGTTCTCAGCTTGATTTATTGAAATCAACCACTAAAAACAACGTTTTACCAATGACCGCTGTGGGTATGGAAAATCTTGATTTGGTGAAATACTTAGTTAGCCAAGTCATGATGACCGATGAAGACCGTTTTAATGAGTTGAAAAAATACTATCCTGATGCAAAACCAGAGGACTGGCGCATGAATCAAGGTGGTCAACGTGTTCAAATCATTAAGAAAGAACCAGGCAAACCTGCAAGCTTGCAATTTGGTACCGAGATTTTTGCATCACAAGATGGTGCTGTGACTGCCCTATTAGGTGCGTCTCCTGGTGCTTCAACTTCCCCTTATATTATGTTGAGCTTGCTTGAAAAAGCATTCCCTCAGCAAGTAGCAGGTAAATGGAATCCGAAATTACATGAAATTGTAAAATCGTACCAACAAGAACTCAGCACTAATCCTGTGCTTCTTGACCAAGTTCGCCAATACACCAGCACAACCCTTGGTTTGAAATATACACCTATGGCTAAAGCTGCAAATGACGAAACTATTGCGGTAGCAAAAGCACAGTAATCTGCTTTAAACCCTAAAAAGGATGGACTTTGCGCCATCCTTTTTTAATTCATATTTGAAACTATTCTGTGTATGTCGCTTTTCCATTCCGATGCTTTTTTGGCTTTTCATTCACGTGATTTTTCACTTCTGAGTGTCAATCAGTTGTGCTTAATTCTAACCATCATGATTCAAGAAGTCGTCATTGCTTATAGTATCTATCAACTCACTCAAAATCCACTCAGCCTTGGCATGATTGCCTTAATTGAGTTACTCCCCTTTATTTGCCTCTCCCTGATCAGTGGCGACTGGGCTGATCGCTATAACCGACAAAAAATTGTGCAGTGGAGTTTTAGCTGTAGCACTTTAATTCCATTATTATTTATTATTCTTTTTTCTCAGTACCAACAACAGCACATTCAACAAAATACACTTTTATGCGGCATTTATAGCCTCATCTTTTGCTTAGGCATACTTAGAGGCATCTACAGCCCATCATTTAATTCATTACGCCCTTTTCTAACCCCCGAGTCAGCCTATAGCAATGCAGCCACATGGACCGCGCTCATTTGGCAAATAGGCGGCATTTTAGCGCCTTTATGCGCAGGACTTTTACTCGGCCAACTTGGGCTTGAAAAAACCCTCTTTATTGTTTTTTTCTTGTGTTGCGTGGGTAGCATCTGCTTATTCGGATTAAGTCCTCGTCAATTCCCTAGCCCCCATAAACAGCATTTAAGCAAAAGTTTGAAAGAAGCCTATTTGTTTATTTTTAAACATCCACTAATGTTTTGGAGTATGTTGCTGGATCTCAGCGCCATGCTTTTTTGTAGTGTCATTATCTTACTGCCTATTTTTGCACACGATATCCTGCATCTTGGTGTTGAAGGCTTAGGTATACTCAGAGCTGCACCAGCTATTGGCGCCTGTATCATGATGTTGATGTTGACCTGTTATTCTCCGATGCAAAATGCATGGAGAAATATGCTCTATAGTAGTTTTGCAATTGCTTTGTGTACTTTAGCCTTTGCACTATCCTCCCATGTTTGGCTCTCAGTCTTCTTCCTTGTTTTAATCGGTGCCTTTGATAGCATCAGCATGGTCATTCGACAAACTTTATTACAGCAACTCCCCCCAAAAGCACTATTAGGGCGTGTAGCGGCTTTAAATGGCATATTAGTCACTTCAGGCAATCAGCTCGGTGCCCTACACATGAGCCTGATGACGCGCTATTTTTCTGTGGTGCCAGCAGTACTTATTGGAGGGTCGCTGTGTTTAATAATCTGTGGTCTAAGCTTTACTCGTACGCGACATTTATTCAAGCCATCTCCAACACTAAAAAAACATGCCACAGTGGCAAAAAGTGAATAGCATGTTAAGCTTCAAATCTTCTTTTAATATGATGTGAGTTTTCAATAGAGCAAATTATGAAACAGATTTTCCCCTTTTCACATATTCTCTATACCAAACTCTATTCTTTCGTACTATCAGTGTTGTTGGCTTATTGCCTATTCAATGCAATTTATACGTTCATTATTGGTGGAACTGGTTTTTATTTATTTGCAACTTTTATTTTAGCTTTTCAATGTAATTTCGCGTTACGCACTTCTCTCCATGACCGTATTTACACCAGTTTAGGGATAGTTTTGCTTATTATTGGGTTATTGTATACACATGGAATTCACTTTCTAAACCATTTAAAAACAATTGTATTGGTTCCTGCTTTAATTTTAACTGCCTTTGGAATAGATAATTTATATAGAAAGCCAAATAGACTTAGTTGTCTTAAAGTTGGACTGATCCTCGGCCTATTGCTATTAGCTTATATTCAATATTATGATTTAGTAGAACTGCAAAATTATTATGACTCTTTACATAATGATGAGACTTGGCAGCAATTTGGCGCATTATAACAGCTAGCACAAAAAAATTTGGTGGGTGAAAAATTTACAATCCTAATTCTGATTTATCATGTTATTACATAGGAAAACTGCCTTTAAAAGACGGGTCTTGCTAGTCTAGAATTGCAGACGAAAGGGAATAAAATGCCTGTATATCCGATTCTAGAAATTGATCATTTTCAGCATCATAAACAAAAGATTTTTCTTCTAATAAGTATTGGCCATCTTGCTCACTAAGAAAATTTTAAAGTTATTTGCTTGATCAGGGAAAATTTGTTCTCCGTCAAAAAAAGATCATAACAATCTCGAACGGCTTTGTTGCGCAAAGCTGTTCTTAAGGACTTTTTCAGCAATATAATTTTCAAATGAAGAAGCATACACATAAAATTTACCGCACAACCAATTGGTTCGCATATAACCGAGCACGCATTCATCGCGGAAATATTGCCATTTGGTTTGATCCAGCTACGCAATGGTATGCCCCATCAAAAGGCAAACAAGGGCGAAATCAAACCTACTCCGACGCAGCCATCCAATGCTGCTTAATGATTAAATCCTTATTCCGTCTGTCTTTACGTATGGTCACTGGCTTTATGCAAAGTCTGATTAAACTTTGCGGCTGAGCAGCCCCGAATATCAGTGATATTCGTACAGTACGCTTTGTAGAAGACAAAAGCATATTGATATTGCAATCTTGGAGAATATTCTCCAGAGCTTGATAATAATGGTATTTATATTTTACCTGCTTCAGGTGAGTATGAAATTAGAGTATTACAACCTAGATCACAGGCAAGAAAAGATAAAAAACCTCAATACTGGATGAGTATTAACATTAAATAAAAGACCTCTTGCGAAAGTATCGTTTTACCTAATTTTTGAATTGGCTAAAACCTTATTAAATGTAGCTTTATGCTGTTTAAATTCTGACTAACGCAAGAAGTCTAAAGACTTGCTAGATTCTTTTAAGCTTTTATACAAGGGTTCAAAAACTATTGCCAGTTAAGCGGGGCGTGATTTTTACGCAGATGTGTTTATGTTAGTAAAATGATATAGATTACTTGTTTAATACCCTGAGGAATAATTTAATCTTGCTGTGCGTTTGTCACTTTTCTTTCAAAAGTTGATTATATCTTTCAACGTAACCGTCGTGATATTCAAGCCCTTTTGATAGGAATTTGCAGTGAAAGAATAGGCGAAACTTATCTTAAATAATGGTAATTCCTTATCTTTAAAATAGAGAACGCCCGATGAAATTCATTAGGCGTTTACTTTAAATAAGTGTCAGCTTATTTTATAACCAGATGTACTTGTCAATCATGATTCTTTTTCTCAATTGCCTTAAAAAAACAATCTTGCTATTTTTGACTTTTCACACCATTTTGTTCAATTTGTACTGCGGCTTGCCAGCTAGGTAGTTGGCTTAAACCTGCTACGTAACGTTGGATATGGGGATAATTTTCACCTTGTCCCATATGATAAACTAAAGCATGTAGTCCAAAGCCCATCATGAAGTCAGCACCGGTTAAACGGTCTGCCACTAGAAATTCTTTATCTTTTAAATATTCATTTAAATGGCCAAATACTTTATCGAACTCAACTTGAGTATAATTTTCTAGAAATACCAACTTCGTGCCCTGCTTGGTTTCTATCGTATTAAACGTTTTTAACAAAAATGGCAGCATGGCAGAGCTTTCTGAGAAATGAATCCACTGTAGATAATCGACATAGGTAGATTCATCCATATCTGGTGCTAAATGCGGCGCAAGTTTCTGAATTAATAACTCAACGATTGCGCCTGACTCTGCAATAACTTTGCCATCCCATTCCAATACTGGAGATTTCCCTAAAGGGTGAATGGTTTTTAAAGAGTCAGGGGCCAAATGCGTGCTTGAGTCACGATAATAGCGTTTCAGCTCATAGGGCTGCTTGATTTCTTCAAGTAACCACAAAATACGAAAAGAACGTGATTGATCTAAATGATGTAGTGTGATCATGATAATTCCTATTTTTTTAAATTTTTACAACCACTTTGCCAAAGTTTTCGCCTTTCAACATACCATTGAAAGCATTGATCGTGTTATCTAAACCTTGCACCATATGCTCTTTATATTTGATTTTTCCGTCTTTCAACCATTCAGACATTTGCTGATAGAATTCCGGATACTGACTGCCATAATCATCAAAAATAATAAAGCCTTGCATGCGAATACGCTTTTTTAAAAGGGTGGAAATAAAGCCCGGTAAACGGTCTGGCCCTTGTGCTTGCTCGGTAGCGTTATACTGGGAAACCACACCACACACCGGTACACGTGCCGCAGAGTTAAGCAATGGCCATACCGCATCAAACACTTTACCCCCGACATTCTCATAATAAATATCAATACCGTTGGGAGCTGCTTGTTGTAATTGTTCTGCAAAATTTTCATCATGATGATTGATACAAGCATCGAAGCCGAGTTCTTCTACTGCATAACGGCATTTTTCAGGCCCACCTGCGACGCCAACCACGCGACAACCTTTAAGTTTGCCAATTTGTCCAACCGTAGCACCAACAGGTCCCGTTGCAGCTGCAACGACTAATGTTTCACCGGCTTTAGGCTGACCAATGTCCAACAACCCCATATAAGCAGTAAATCCTGGCATTCCCAAAATACCCAATGCCCAAGATGGATGTTCAGGTTGCATACCTAAGCTTTGACAGGCAGACCCATTAGAAATTGCGTAGCCCTGCCAGCCATTTCCGGAAAGAACCCACTCGCCTTCTTTGAATTTTGGGTTTTTAGAGGCCACCACTTGACTGACTGTTCCACCGACCATCACTTCGCCAATTTCAACCGGTGCTGCATATGAAGGAGCATCGCTCATGCGACCACGCATATAAGGATCGAGTGACAAGTAAATGGTTTTTAACAATATCTCGCCTTGTTTAAGTTCATTGAGCTCAACTTGTTCAATACGAAAATCGCTGTGTTTTGGCTCACCCACTGGCCGTTTAGCTAAAACGATGCGTTGATTAATAACTGTTTTCACACATATAACTCCATGTTTTATTTAAAAGTATTTTTCTTCACAATCAAAAACTGTGATTAAAATTTCTTTACATCCATTGTAGATGAGTTATAATAAAAAACAATACGACTGGTCTATTTTTTACAATAGAGTAAATAATTAATATGAAGCCTACTCCTATTAAAAAGTCTGAAGCGAAGCGCTTACACATTCTTAACACCAGTTCAGACCTGATTTTGCATAAAGGTTTTACTGGCGTAGGATTACAGGAAATTTTACAGAGCTGTGAAATCCCTAAAGGCTCGTTTTATCATTATTTCCAATCTAAGGAAGCTTTCGGATGTGAATTGGTACAGCATTATGTAGACAATTACCAAGTCCGTTTAAATGATGTATGGCGTTGTGATAAATCCCCTTATCAAAAGCTGATTGAGTATTTTAATTTATGGATAGAAGATCCTGAAACACAGTGTGGTTGGGCGGATAGCTGTTTAATTGTGAAACTTGCCGCAGAAGTTGCCGATCTATCTGAAGATATGCGCTCGATTATGTCCGCTGGCGTTGATGATGTAATCCAACGTATTGCTGGTTTAATTGATTTGGGAAAACAGGATCAGTCTATCCAAGCAGATACCGAGGCCTCTACTTTGGCACAAGTACTTTACCAAATGTGGTTAGGTGCAGCATTACTGAGTAAGTTGCAAAAAGATAAAACACCATTACATCAAGCTCTGAGAGCAACTAAATTTCTATTAAAAAGTGAAGATTCATAAAAATTAAATATCAACTACATAATTAATAATTCATGATAGCAGTCCAATGATTACCTATTATTGTGTTGCTATTAGATCAATTTACAATCCATGAGTATAGCGCACAATGAATTCTCCTTCTAAAGCCCTCATGACTCGTATTTTAGTTGGTTATTTAGGCTTATATCCCACACTATTACTGGTTCTCACTTTATTAAAGCCAATTACACAGCATCAAAGTTTCCCGATGATGGTGTTGATTGAAGTCATAGTATTAGTGCCAGTAACGCAACTGATTTCTTTCCCACTGGCAGGTTGGCTCATTACACAGCTAAAAAATTTTAAGAATTTGTTTTAAGAAGAATTTATGCTGGCAACAGCAATCCTAAGTCCTTATTTTGCCAACCACAAAGGTTGGCAAAATAACTTACTTAGTCGATATTAATCTGCGTAAGCTGGATAATCAATATAGCCTTTTTCCGTCCCACCATACATACTGCTTGCATCTACTGCATTCAATGGCCAGACATTGGCGATGCGATCGGGTAAATCTGGATTCGCAATAAATGGGCGTCCAAATGCAATTAAATCGGCCAGTCCTGCCTCTAAAATTCGAGTCCCTCTTTCTGCCGTATATCGACCTGCATATATAATCCGACCACTGAAAGTGTCTCTGACATCTCTACGAAAATCATGAGGAAGTTCTGGTGCATTATCCCAATCAGCTTCTGCAATCGATAAATAGGCAATCCCAACTTCTTCAAGTATCTTTATGGCCTCAATATAAGTCACATGTGGATCATCTTCAACTAAACCCATGTAGACACGATCTTCCTCTGTACTTTCAAATAAGGGGGCAAAACGCACTCCTAAACGATCTGCACCAACTACCTCAGCAACTGCCTCTACTACTTCACGTAAAAAACGCAAACGATTGTTTAGTGATCCACCATATTCATCTTCACGGTGGTTACTATGTGCAGAGATAAATTGATTCACCAAATAACCATTTGCACAATGAATTTCAACTCCATCAAAACCAGCAGCCAAGGCATTACGCGCTGCTTGAGCATAGAGTTGCACTAATTCTTTAACTTCTGCATTGCTTAAAGCACGTGGCATAGAAGGATCAGCCAAGGCCCCCGCATTGGGCCCGGTCTCAATAAAGACTTTAACATTACTATCAGCCCCAATAGCCGAAGGTGCGACTGGTGATGCATGATTGGGTTGCAAAGATGTATGTGAAACACGCCCAACATGCCAAAGTTGTGCAAAAATAATGCTTCCTTTAGCATGCACTGCTTCCGTCACTTTACGCCATCCAGCAATCTGTTCAGGGCTGTAAATACCGGGAGTCCAAGCATAGCCTTGACCACGTGGCTCGATTTGCGTACCTTCGGTGACCATAAATCCTGCCCCAGCACGCTGTTGATAATAGGTTGCCATTAATTCATTTGGAATATTCCCTGGCTGAGTACTGCGCGACCGCGTTAATGGTGGCAATACAATACGGTTTTGCAAAACATAAGGGCCTAAGTTTAAGTTTTGAAAAAGTTTGCTGGCTTTCATTTCATTGTATCCAAATCATCATGACTAAATTGATCTAAATTAAAAAAATACCCTTCCTTCCTGTATATAGAAAATTAAAGGAAGGAAAGCTATTCACTCAGGCCCTTCACCATTAAGGGAGGGTTATTTTGCTTATTGCGTCAGTTGCTCAGCGTCAGAAGTTTTATTCACTGCTAAGCACCACAACAGACACTGGCTACTCTTTATTTCAACAATTGAAGTAATGCTGAGGCAGTTGCAGCAGAAGATGCTGGATTTTGTCCAGTAACCAGCAAGCCATCTACTTGAACATGTACTTGCCAATCATCCACTTTAGAATAATGACCACCGTTTTCTTTAAGCATGTCTTCGACTAAAAATGGTACAATTTCAGTCAAACCTACAGCAGCCTCCTCAGTATTGGTAAAACCAGTCACTAATTTACCGCTAACTAAAGGTGCTCCATTACTTGCTTTCACATGACGAAGAACACCTGGGGCATGACACACTGCTGCAACAGGTTTGCCAGACTGAATCGCCTGTTCAATCAGAGAAATTGAAATCGGATCTTCTGCTAAATCCCACAATGGGCCATGCCCGCCTGGATAAAACACTGCATCATAATCAGCTACAGAAATTTCGCTAAGTTTATGCGTCTGTGTTAATGCTTGCATTGCAGTTGGATCTGCTTCAAAACGATGAGTGGTTTCAGTTTGAGCATCGGCTAAATTACTTTTCGGATCTAGTGGTGGCTGCCCACCTTGAGGCGACGCCAGCGTAACTTCAGCACCAGAGTCAATAAAGGTGTAATACGGTGCAGCAAGTTCCTCTAGCCAGAAACCTGTTTTCTTACCAGTATTGCCAAGTTGATCATGTGAGGTTAAAACGATTAAAATTTTCATGTTATTTCTCCGATAATTTTCATGATTGAGGAGCATTGTTACAGGGTCAGAGCATGCCATATACGCGCATTTAGCTTAGATGCTCATCTCGAGAATTTGGCGACTGATCTCTAATGAAACATTTTTATGTTCGCCTAGCTGTGTAAGATTATGTGATTTAAGTTGCGTAATGATGATCTCAATATCTGTCTCCCCCAGTCCATAATCGCTAAGACGAGTCGGCAATCCAAGTTGCTCAAAGAAGGCTCGAGTACGAGCAATAGCAGTATCAATACGTTGTTCTTCATCACCTTCGACAATCTGCCAGACTCGAGCTGCATACTGTAGTAATTTTTCTCGCTTCTCTTGACGACGCACTTGTAGATTGGCCGGCAACACAATGGCCAAGGTACGAGCATGATCAATACCATGTAAAGCCGTGAGCTCATGCCCAATCAAATGGGTTGACCAATCTTGTGGTACACCAGCTCCAATCAGCCCATTCAGTGCCATGCTAGCAGCCCACATCAAATTCGCACGCGTGTCATAATCTGCTGAATCTTCCAAGATTTTCGGTCCAATCTCAATCAAAGTTTGCAATAGACCTTCGGCAAAACGATCTTGTACTTGTGCATTCACAGGGTAAGTTAAGTACTGTTCCATGACATGAATAAATGCATCAACCACGCCATTTGCTAACTGGCGCGTCGGCAAGCTAAAAGTTTTATTCGGATCCAGTACGGAAAATTGCGGAAAAACATAGGGGCTGCTAAATGACAATTTGGCTTGGGTCGATTTTCTGGTTACTACCCCACCGCTATTCATTTCTGAACCAGTTGCCGGAAGGGTGAGTACACTCGCAAAAGGCAAAGCTTGAGTAATTTTAGTACCATGGGTTTCTAAAATCTCCCATGTATCCCCTGTATAATTGACTGCTGCTGCAATAAATTTAGTACCATCAATTACCGATCCACCACCGACAGCCATCAAGAAATCAATCTTTTGCTCTCGAATCAGCTCTACAGCTTTCATGAGGGTTTCGTAACTCGGATTCGGCTCAATTCCGCCAAATTCATGAATTTCTCTTGCACCTAATGCTTCACGCACTTCAGCTAAAGTACCATTCTTACGTGCACTTTCACCACCAAACAACATTAATACTTTTGCTTCTGTAGGTACATAGTCATTGATTTTAGCTATTGTATCGCCACCAAAAATAATGCGGGTCGGATTATAAAAGTTAAAATTCAGCATATTTTTATCCTAGGATGATCAACTAATTGATTTGAAAAACCACCGTTATTCATCAAATAAACTTTAAAAAAATTGGACAACACTGCGGCTTTTGACTGCACCATGTGCTAACTATACATAAAAATAGACCAGTCGTCTATTTTTATAAAAATTATTTCAGCTTGGCGACTTTAGTGATGGTTAAACACATTCAGGCTTGTTCTATAACACTTTTATTATTGATGTATTTTCACGAGCGATTGTTGTATGGAAGGTATCAACATGTATGACTACTGACATGGTCGTGAACGCATTGGCTAAAACAGTGAATGACTCATACAAAATAACGATGATTAAATATTTTAAAAGCAGATTGGCACGGTTTAGCAGATGTACAAATGCGACAGTAAATTAGATAGATTGGTTCAATATAAAGCATGTACATAGCTGCATTCGTTTATTTACCCTGTTTTGGATATTGACCCATGTAAATGATGAGATTAAGCCATTAAATAAAGTAGCCCAACTTGAATAAAAAGCCTCTGACAAACCTCACAGGGTTGAAGTGCTGCCTTTCATTCAAAATTTCAGGCAGCACATTTATACATTTAAGCGTCGGTTTAAGCTGGTAGTTTACTCGCCAAAACATCTACTTTTTCAATAGACGGTGGCTCTGAAAATAGCTCTTCGGCCTGAGCCATCAACGCAGCTGCAACCTTGCCAGATAAATGTGCTTGGCGACCCGCCTCATCAGGAAATGCATCAAAAATACCAAATGTTGTAGGTCCAAGACGTAAGCCAAACCACGCAACTGTCGCAGGTTCTTCCATTACAATAGGTAAACCGGCTTTAAGGAAAGCTTCCACTTCGTCTTCTTTACCCGGTTTAGCTTCAAGACGGACATATAAAGCTGTTTTAAGCATGACTAAAACTCCACAATTGATTAGAATTTAAACTGATTCTGTCATTGCTAATGTATGCATGTCAGAAAGTTTTGTTGTATAAAAGTTAAAAAACATCCCATAGCTGAGCCAAAATTTAGGTTTTTATTTCGACATAATGCTATGAATTTATTCAAGTTAATATCATTAACATTTGAATCAAAAAATCAAGATATGAGATGATTAAATTCAATCTTAGTTATATAAGGATCAATTGACTCTACCTTAGATTTATAAGCTGACCTCTTCATCTGGAAGTTATATTGCTCAAGAAGCATTCAAGAACAACATGCACATCTTCATATCTATGAAAGTTATTTAGCTAGGAATTTGCTGTGAAACTCTATATGTTTCTCTATAAAGCTCGCAATGAAGTAATAGCTATGGTCATACCCTTCTCTTAGGTTAAGTGTAAGAGGATATTCTTGTTCCAAACAAATATCACTAAGAAGCTTAGGTCTTAACTGTTCTTCAAGAAAATCATCAGCTGTTCCCTGATCGACTAAAATAGGTAAATGAACTTCATCGTTTTTGATTAATTCAATCGCATCATAGCTTTTCCATAAAGTTTCGGTTTCACCTAGGTAGTGTGTAAAAGCCTTTTTCCCCCAAGGTACTTGGCTAGGTGCAACAATTGGTGCAAAAGCAGAAATACTTTTATACAGCTCAGGGTTTTTTAAACCAATTACTAATGCACCATGACCACCCATGCTATGCCCCATAATGCTTTGGACTTGGTTGGTCGGAAAATTCAGGTCAATCAGATTTCTGAGCTCTTCCACAATATAATCATACATTTTGAAATGCTGTGACCAGGGTGCTTGTGTTGCATTCACATAGAATCCTGCGCCTTGGCCTAAATCATAATCTGCATGATCTGGTACATCCTCTCCACGTGGGCTGGTATCTGGTGCAACAATAATGACTTTATGTTCAGCCGCATACTTTTGTGCTCCGGCTTTAGTAATAAAGTTCTGTTCGTTGCAAGTCAGTCCTGATAACCAATATAAAACTGGCAACTTCTCATCTTTGTCATGAGGTGGCAGATATATTGAGAATTTCATTGAACAGTTTAATGCTATTGACTGATGGCGATACACTTCTTGCGATCCACCAAAAGAAGCATGTTTCTCAATTATTTCCATAATCAATTACCTATGTTGAGCAAGACTTCATGAGAAATCGAGTAAACAAAGAGTCTGACATTCTCCACAGAGAATACTGATAAAGATTTAAAATGTAGGCAGGTTTGTTGAACCTATACATGATGGATACATAGATAGATCTGTTTTACAGATGATGTGCCGTTTTAGAGGATTCCATGCATGTCAATCATGATTCACATGCATGGAAAAGTATAAGGTCTGACGGAATTATTCGTAATGAATTACAGTACGAATTGACTTACCTTCATGCATTAGATCAAAGGCTTCATTGATCTGATCCAAGCCCATGGTGTGTGTCACAAATGGTTCTAATTGAATTTTACCTTTCATGGCATCTTCAACCATTCCTGGAAGTTGCGTACGACCTTTTACCCCACCAAAGGCAGAACCTAACCATCTACGACCAGTAACCAGTTGGAATGGACGGGTAGAGATTTCTTGACCTGCGCCAGCTACACCAATAATTACGGATTGTCCCCAGCCACGGTGTGCACTTTCAAGGGCTGCACGCATCACATTCACGTTACCAATACACTCAAATGAATGATCTACACCCCAGCCAGTCATTTCGACAATGACTTGCTGGATTGGTTTATCGTAATCTTTAGGGTTCAAGAAGTCCGTTGCACCAAACTCTTTTGCCAGCGCAAATTTATCTGGATTCATGTCAACCACAATAATACGTCCTGCTTTAGCTTGACGTGCGGCTTGTACGACTGCCAAACCAATACCACCTAAACCAAAGACCGCAACACTATCACCTTCTTGTACTTTAGCCGTGTTGTGTACTGCACCGATACCCGTTGTGACACCACAACCCAGTAAGCAGACATGTTCGTGATTGGCTTCAGGATTGATTTTAGCCAATGATACTTCTGCCACTACAGTGTATTCACTGAACGTTGAGCAGCCCATATAGTGGTAAATCGGTTGACCATTGTAGGAAAAACGAGTGGTACCATCTGGCATTACGCCTCTACCTTGAGTTTCGCGAACAGAAATACACAAGTTCGATTTTCCAGATTTACAGAATACGCACTCGCCACATTCAGCAGTGTAAAGTGGAATAACATGATCACCTGGTTTGACGCTAGTCACGCCTTCACCAACCTCAACTACAACACCAGCACCTTCATGCCCGAGAATAGCCGGAAAAACACCTTCAGGATCATCGCCAGATAAAGTAAATGCGTCTGTATGACACACACCGGTATGGGAGATCTTGATTAATACTTCACCTTTCTTCGGTGGTGCAACATCAACTTCAACAATTTGAAGAGGTTGACCAGGACCAAACGCAACGGCAGCACGTGACTTCATGGAATAATTCCTTATACAGATCTATTTTAAATATGATTTTAGAATCTTGGCGATTTCAGCCAATTCTTCTTTTCGTTGTTGTTCTGTGGTTTCACCTGATACTAATGTGTCCTTTAAATGAACCTCCAACATTTCATTCATCAAACCATTAATAGCACCACGCACAGAGCATATTTGTTGCAGAATTGCACCACATTCCACATTGTCTTCTAACGCTTTTTCAATCGCTTGCGTCTGACCTTTGATCTTTCTGACGCGTAGAAGAATCTTTTTTTTGTCTTCAACCTGATTAGGCATCAGACCTCCTTATTAGTTAGCATTAATACTATACTACCCCATAGTATAAAAAAAGCAATATTTTTTATAAATCGAAAATCAAAAAGCTCTTTAGCGAAAATTTTCTATCCCTGTTTTTTAGTTTTTTTTTAAATTAACATCATAGAGCTTATGCGAAAGTCACAAAAAAAATGGGACTTTTAGCTCCCATTTTTATTTTGGCTCATGTTCTTTGTAATGCTGGGACCTTTTAGAATTATGTTTCCAACTTTTAGCCACTTTGTAGATATTTTGAACGTTTCAAGCCTTGAAAATACTACCAACAGTTTAGGTTAAACCGCCTTTACAGACTGTACTAGAATATTTTTAATGAGCGTATGATATTTATTATTCACTATTTAGGAATTATTAAATCCTATAAATATCATTTATTGGATTAATTTACTTTGGTACTGTGCATATCATCCCCCAGTTAAGAATAAGGAACAACTATGAATAAGATGATGAATGCTCTTATCCTAGAAAATTTTGGTGATCATAAATTTACACGTACAGAACTCCCTATACCTCAACCAGAGGCTGGGCAAGTTCTAGTACGTGTTCATGCTAGTGGTGTAAACCCTATTGATTATAAAATTCGTCTTGGTGAAGCACCATATGCTATGCCAGAGCTTCCTGCCGTGTTGGGAACAGATATGGCTGGGGTTGTAACTGCTGTTGGTGAAGGTGTCACCGACTTCAACGTCGGGGATGAAGTTTACGGTCTGATTGGTGGCGTTCGTGGTCTTCAAGGATCTTTAGCAGAATATGTTGTCGTAGATGCTGATCTGATCGCATTAAAGCCACGGAATATCTCTATGCGCGAGGCAGCAGTACTACCATTGACGTTCCTCACCGCTTGGGAAGGTTTAGTGGATAACGCGAAGGTCCAACCAGGGCAAACTGTACTGGTTCAGGGTGGTGCTGGTGGCGTTGGTTATATGGTTGTTCAGCTTGCAAAATCACTTGATGCAAATGTTTGGGCGACTGGTCGTACAGCTGATCAATCACTGATTTCAGAACTCGGTGCAACACCTCTCGATTACACAACAGCATCTTCCGATGACATTATTGCTGCAAGCCCTGAGGGTCAAGGTTTTAACATTGTTTACGACACTGTGGGTGGTCCAGTACTCGAAGCTTCACTTTCCATGACAACTCACTATGGCCACATTACCAGCTGTGCTGCATTTGGTAATCATAATTTAGCGAGTTCATCTCTACGGTGTGCCACAGTGTCTGGCGTATTCGTCCTAATGCCGATGTTAACAGGCAATCGCCGTGCTCATCATGGTGATATCCTTAAGATCGCGACTCGTCTTGTTGAGGAAGGTAAACTGCGTCCTATTGTTGATCCTCGTCATTTTACTCTAGACCAAGCGATTGAGGCTCATGATGCTGTTCAAGATCGCTCTGCCAATATTAAGGTCGTGATTGATGTCATTTAACGCACTTCAGGCCAAGACTTGGCGCTTCAATAGTATTGGAGATACAGACGTTCTGACATTAGAAACACTTCCTGTTGCTTTACCAGCCGCAGGAGAAGTTCTAATCCAGATGAAAACGATCGGACTCAACCGGGCTGATGTAATGTTTCGGCGTGGTACTTATATTCAAAAGGCAGTATTTCCTTCTCGTCTGGGATATGAGGGAGCAGGCATAGTTCTTGCGATAGGTGAAGGTGTACGCCAATTTTCTCCAGGAGATGCAGTATCGATTCTTCCGACTGACAATCTAGCCAAATATGGGACATATGCGGACAAGCTCCTGATTCCAGAAACTTTTTTAGTTCACAAACCCGATAGTTTAAGCTGGGAAGAAGCTTCTTCAATCTGGATGCAGTATTTGACGGCTTGGGGTGGTGTAATCCATGCTGGTGGAGTTTCGAAAGGAAAAACGATCTTGATCACAGCAGCTTCAAGTAGCGTAGGACTAGCTGCGATACAGATAGCTGAAGCAGCGGGAGCTAAGGTCATTGCAAGTACACAGACGATAGAGAAAAAGCAACGTTTACTGGATCTCGGTGTTAAAAATGTTATAGCCACTGAAGATGAACCAGATTTGTATGAGGCGCTTGTATTACGTTTAGGTGGAGAACATCTTGATGTCGCCTTCGATGCTGTAGGAGGGCCTCATATTGAACAGATTGCAAAAGCGATGTCTGTAGGAGGAACGATGGTTATGCATGGTGCACTTAGCCCTGAGATCACACCATTTCCGCTTAAAGTTGCATTACGCAAGAGCTTAACCATGCGAGGTTTTTTGTTCCTTGAGGTTCTGCATGACCCTGTTCTAAGGGAGCAAGCCAGACGATTTATTCTTAGCAGTATAGGTGCAGGATATCTTCGTCCAGTGATCGACCGTTGCTTTAACTTTGAGGACATGCATGACGCTCAGCGCTATCTTGAATCAAATCAGCAAATAGGAAAAATTGTAGTTACTCTAGATACGTGATGGTCTTATCTGATTCAGGTTTCTATACGGCCCAGCACTTCCGCTAAGTAATCAAACAATGCTCGGATTCGCAAAGGTGTCGGGCCCCGCTGTGGACGATATAAATACAGGCGCCAAACGGGAGAGGTTTCCTCATGAAGTATCTGAATGAGCTTACCACTCTTAAGCCACGGCAAAACTAGAAATCCAGGCATGTGTCCGAATCCAACTCCAGCGAGAATAGCTTGAAATTCAGCTTCTAGATCATCTGTAATAAAACAAGGCTTTGATGGCGTGAAGCTTCGACTTTCGGTGAATGTCCATGGCCAGTAACGCCCTGTTTTATGATCGAATAGTGCTGTTAGAGGGTATTTATCAAGGTCAATAATTTTTTTGGGCATTCCAACCTTATCAATTAACTCTGGCGTACCCACAGAATAAAAGTTCACTTTAGCCAATTCCCTTGCCACATATCGATTGTCCGGCAAAAATCCAAATCTGATCCCGATATCTATCCGCTCATCGATCACATCCGAGTGTGAATCTGTTAATACACAATCCACGACAATATCTGGATAACGTGTGGCAAATTCTGCTAGTGCAGGTACTACCAATTTACGCCCTAACACAGACGACACAGTAAGACGGACAGTCCCACGCATTTCATCTCGTTTTTCCTTGGTGTCTTTTACAAACAAAGCATCGATCGATCCCACCGCAAAACGTGCTTGCTTTGCCAGACGCTCACCATCAGCGGTAATTTTAATTTGTCGAGTACTCCTGTAAAACAGAATCTCTCCACGCTGCTCTTCTAGCTCCTTTACTGCCCGTGTCACTAGCTGCGGAGAAATACCGAGCTGAGTTGCTGCCTCTTTAAAATTTCGAGACTCTGCTGCGACACAAAAGATACGCATCATTTCCAATTTGTTCTGCATGTCCAATCCTGTGTTATGGTAATTATTCCGTAAATAGGAATTCTGAAAGATAATATTATTCATTTATTATACCTAACAAGGCTGTAATACTTAATCCATCAAATATGATTGACAGATAGGTTGTAGGTTACTTGTATGAATAATATAGAAAATAAAGTTATTGTTATCACAGGTGCAAGTAGTGGTTTAGGTGAAGCTACTGCTCGCTTACTTGCTAAAAAAGGTGCAAAGGTTGTACTTGGTGCTAGACGTACTGAAAAATTAGAGGCTATTGTTCACGACATTCGTGCTGAAGGTGGTCAAGCTGAATTTATTGGTATGGATATAACCAAACCACATGAAGTACAAGCACTTATTGAAAAGGCATTAAGCGCATTTGGTCAAATCGATGTATTGGTAAACAATGCTGGATTAATGTCTATTGCACCATTAAGTGAGCTAAAAGTTGATGAATGGGATCGTATGATCGACATTAATATTAAAGGTGTTCTTTATGGTATAGCAGCTACCCTACCTGTTTTCCAAAAACAAAACTTTGGACACTTTATTAATCTCGCATCTGTTGCAGGGATAAAAGTATTTAGTCCAGGAGGTACTGTTTATAGCGGTACTAAGTTTGCTGTAAGAGCCATCTCTGAAGGCCTTCGTCATGAGGTTGGGGGAACAATTAGAACGACTACTATTGAGCCTGGTGCAGTTGAGTCAGAACTAAAATTTGGTTCTTCTCATAAAGAAAGTTCAGAGTTTGTTACTGATTTCTACAGACAAGCCATACCAGCTGACTCAGTCGCTCGAGCAATTGCTTATGCAATTGAACAGCCTGCGGATGTAGATATTAATGAAATTGTTTTGCGCCCAACGAGCCAAGAGTTTTAATTATTGAATAACATAAAATGGGAGCACTTCGCTTCCATTTTTACTCTATTTTTTTTAAAGTTGTGGACAAATCTATGAAAGCCGTATCGTATGTTATAAATAATCATGATGATTTTAAAAATTCATTGGTAGATATTGAAAAAGCGAAGCCTACACTTAAGGAGCGTGATGTACTGGTAAAAGTTCAGGCAATCTCTGTGAATCCAGTTGATACCAAAGTGAGAAAAAATTCGTCTGAAGCAAATAATCGTATTTTAGGTTGGGATGCCGTTGGGGAAATTATCGAAGTTGGCCCAAAAGTTACCTCGTTTAAAGTAGGAGAGTCTGTTTGGTATGCTGGCGATTTAACCCGAGATGGTAGTAATGCTGAGTTTCAAGCAGTCGATGAACGAATTATCAGTCTTAAACCAATTACAGTATCTAATGCAGAAGCAGCAGCATTGCCATTAACTGCTATCACGGCATGGGAAATGCTGTTTGATCGGTTTCAAATTTCAGAAACAGATGTTGGCAGTATTCTGATTATTGGTGGTGCAGGCGGTGTAGGATCAATTGCTATCCAACTCCTAAAAGCAAAAACAAATCTGACCGTTATAGCAACAGCTTCACGTGAAGAAACGAAATCTTGGGTGGAATCACTTGGTGCCGACCATGTCATTGATCATAGCAAAGATTTAAATGCACAAATCGAGACACTAGGCATTGCAAAACCAAAATACGTATTCTCTACAAATCATACAGAAACATATATCCAGCAAATAGTTTCTCTGATTGCACCACAAGGCAAGCTTGGATTGATCGATGATCCACAAACATTTGATATTATGCCGTTTAAGACTAAATCTATTTCTATCCATTGGGAGTTAATGTTCACTCGTTCAATGTATGAAACCGATGATATTGAAAAGCAAGGTAATCTATTGCAACAGGTTGCCCAATTAGTTGACCAGCAAAAAATTAGAAGTACCCTCAACCAAAATCTAAGCAAAATTAACGCTGCAAACTTGGAGAAGGCGCATAAGTTGCTTGAATCAGGCAAGTCAAAAGGCAAAATTGTACTAGAAAACTTCTAAACAAATTAAAGGTGAAATAATGACTATTTCAATAATTGCGAACTTTAAGGCAAAGTCAGATCAAAAAGAGACGTTAGAAGCGCTTTTAAAAAGTGTAATAGAGCCTACACTTAACGAAGAAGGATGCTTGAAATATGAGCTTTATATTAGCGAAAATGACTCGAGTAGATATTTTTTCTTAGAAGAATGGCGTAGCAGGGAGGATTTAGATATCCATATAGCGTCTGATTATATTCAAAGTTTATTTGATAATATCCAATCGCTCATTGAATCAAGTGATATTGTAGAAATCAAAAAAATATAGCTGTATTCGGACGTTATGATGAAGTATTCTTCAAATTAACATAGGGACTTAGAAAGCTAACAAAAAATGGGAGCTCTAAACTCCTATTTTTTCTGATTTTTTAATAGTAACCTAGGATTCAACAAATTATGCCCCTAAGGGGAGCCACCCATACCCTGCATTTTGACAATAATGTCATCGTTTAGAGGCAGCAAATTTAAGAGCATCAGTCGGTACGACTGGTGATTCATATGATATTGCTTTGGCTGAAACAGTGAATGGCTTATACAAAACAGAGGTGATTGAATATTTAAAAGCAGATTGGCAAAGTTTAGCAGATGTACAACTTGCGACACTAAACTGGGTAATCGAGAATAAGCGAATTCCTATTCCTGAACACGTAGAGCCTGAACCGGAAAAAAGAGGCTTTTGGAGCCGATTCTTTAAGCCGTATGGCTGATTTGATTGTTCACTTGGGCTTATTAAAGCCGTGAAACATTGCTCACTTACTAAGCGTGAAACATGGAAAAACATAAAAAAAGCCCACCTTGGGGAAGATGGGCTATAAAATAGGAACTACAGGATTGATTTATAAGCGGAATTATAACGCATTTCGTATAAGGTGTATTATGTATTTTAGAAAACCTAATTAAATGTTTCTAGGTAGTTCATTAATTCAGTTTTTGCTTGCTTCTGTGCTCTTTCAAATGCTGTTTCCTTGTATTTGTTTTTATGTTTCATATCTATTCCATATTCAGCTAAGAACTGTAATCCGTATAAATTATTATAATCTACGAAAACATGTGGCATTTGGAAAACTGGATCTTTACCGAGAGGATCACAACCTAAATCTATCAGTAATTTATAAATTTCAGTATTCTGATTGAGTCCAGCAATAGCTAAGCCCTTTTGTGTCACTGTCTTAATAAAATATTCTTTAAAATGCTCAAAAAAATAAAAGACCATTTCATCTGAATATCTAAATGCCAATTCAAGTGGTGTATAGGCAAATGATTTTTTCTTTGGGTCTGCACCAAGTTCTAATAACTTCTTAGCTAAATCAGTATTATTTTTTTCAATGCTCAATCCTAAAGGAGTTCCTACACCTTTAAGACCTCTATTTAACTCACCTTTACTTATTTTTTTTGATAATAAAAAATCTATCTGATCTATTAAATTAACATGGCAAGCATATACAAGCGTTTTCTTGATTTTTTCTTGTGAAAGACTCTCTTCTAATTGAGCTTGTCGTTCTGTATCAAATGGTGTTACCTCATAAGTTTGATATAGAATTAACTCCATCGCATCATCCCAAAATAATTCAGGATTGTAATCAGTATGATGTATTACTTTTTTATCAATAGAATAATAACTGTAAATTCCATTATCTAATTCATCACTATCCATAAGATCATGTATTTTTTGAAATATATCTTCAGTATTGCCTAAGTTTATGAATCCTTTTTCATGTATTTCATAAACAGTGGCATATCTTAAGTGAATAGTTTTATTCATCACAAAGAAAAAATCTTGAGTAAGCTTTAAGCTATCTATTTTTCTTAAAATTGTATCTATTGAACCGTACCGGGTTTGTCGGAGACTTTTTTATTTAAGTTAGGCCACCTGACCTAACGGGTTAATCTTATCATAGTACATTGCTTCAAA
>NZ_JAMXXM010000028.1:0-32659 GCF_024129715.1 Acinetobacter lwoffii | reverse complement strand
TTCCCGAACTCAGAAGTGAAACCTCTTAGCGCTGATGGTAGTGTGGGGTTACCCATGTGAGAGTAAGTCATCGCCAGCTCATTATTCGAAACACCCCCTGTCTCAAACAGGGGGTGTTTTTTTATGGGCGAGATAATTGTCTTGACTATTTAGCATTCATATAACGTTAACTTTATACAGTGTTCAATATGAAGCTAGAGCGATAATTAACCTTATCGAGTAAGGGGCGGATTGCTCAACTTTGTTCTTGCAATGCATCAAACTGACGTCGAGCATGTTTAAAGGCAGTTCTAAGGCCTTCTTCCAGCGTAGGATGATAAAAAGGTTTCTTTAGGATCTGGTGAATATCCTGGTCGGCATCAATCATCCAGGCCAGTAAATGGGCCAGATGTTCTGCTTGTGAACAGAAGAGTTCTGCACCAAGTAATTTACCTGATTTTTTATCAATATAAACTTCTATTCCGCCTGAGTTTTCTGCCAGAACTAGTGCACGTCCTTGATTTTCATAAGAGACAAATCCCCGAATAAATTCGATTTGTTGATCTTCTAGTTGCTTGAAACTTTTTCCGATAATCGCCATTTCAGGATGACAAAATACAATCGCCAATGGGATTAAGGCAGAAATAGGTTTTACCTCGGGATAATTCAAGCAGTTATGAACAACCTGTTTACCAGTATGCGCGGCTTCATGTTGAATGGGTGCATCAGGAGCGGCATCACCTACTATAAATATAGGTAGGTTTGCAAGTCGTTTGGTTTCTTTATCGATAGGAAGGTTTTTGATGTCCTTGAATGTTGAATTGAGTTGATCTAGACCTAAACGATCTATGTTGCTTTGTCGACCTGTGGCACCTAAGACATATTCAACGTCAATACTCTTAGACTGATCATTTTCTGTAAAATTAATCTTTACTTTATCTGATTGTATTTCAACTTTATCTGGCAAAATTTTAAATTTGATATTGATTTCTTTACTGAATTGCTCTTGCGCCAGTTTTTGTAAAACTGCACTGCTTAATGCGCCTAGTTTTTGGCTACGCGCAAACATCGTGGTTTTTACACCTAGTCGTTGCATAGCTTGAGCTAATTCAATTGCAATAATGCCACTGCCGATCACTGCTAAAGATTTGGGTAATTGGGAAAACTCAAATATTTCATTTGAAGTGATGTATTTGTCTTTTAATTTTTGCTTTAGATTTTCATCAATATTGGGGCGTGAACCTACAGCGACAATAAAACTTTTGGCCCGATAGGATTGTCCATTGACTTCGATCGTTTGGAGATCAACAAATTTGGCTTTTCCGGAAATTTTATGTGAGCTGTCCCATTGATCGACACCTTTCAAGGTTGCACGAATAAAACGTTCTCTAAGGACATGCACGCGTTGCATAACCTCTGAAGGATCAATGATAGAATTATGTTTTAAAGCAAGTTCTTCAGCAGTTTGAATATCATGCATGCGATTTGCGGAAGAGATTAGCAATTTACTTGGCATACACCCTACACGGGCACAGGTCGTATCCCATGGGCCATCATTGATAATTAACATATTCTGGGTGTATTTAATGGCTTCGTTATAGGCACTTATTCCTGCAGTGCCTGCGCCGATGATGATGAGGTCATGCATAAAATGTTTACTCAGTTCTCAACAACTAACTATTTACCTTAATATTTACAATGTTTTCGATGTAAATTATGTAACTACATTGCTTATTTTTGCTAATTTGAGTAAATTTTGTATAAAAGCCAAAAGACTAACTTTATGGCGATTAATTATTATATCTAGTAGGAAAAATCATGGGTTTTTTAATAAATTTGAAAAAACTAGGGGTAAATACAACTGTTTTAGCAACATCAATTTCTTTGGTTGCTTGTGGAGGGGGTGGTAGTGATGGATATTATAATAATGGTTCTTCTAGCGGTAATACGGAAGGGGGAAATACAAGTGATAATAACCAGTCAGAAACAGATACGTCAAATGTAGCAACGCATTTAACTCGAGCTTTACAGAATGCGAGTGGTCAAGAAATTCAATTAGCTCCAGACAACTCAAAAGTTTACTTGGCGGTTAAAGCTTTAAATGAAGACAATGGTGGTATTGCCAACAAAAATATTCGCTTATCAATTGCGACAAATGAGTTTGGTGTAAGCAGTACCAACTCTGTAGTTGCGACTGATGAAAATGGTGTAGCTAAATTTGAAATTAATGTTCCTGCGTTAGCACAAGCTGAAGGTTCAGTACAATTAACTGCTACTGTTGATGGGACTTCAGTTAGTATCCCTTACACTTTAAATATCAAGAAAAGTAGTACGATTGTCAGTGACTATAGAATCAATGTGACCCAGGGCACAGTATTAAATCTACCAAATGGCAGTGTGGATGTCACTGCGACTGTAACAGATGCTAAGGGTGGTATTAAAGCGAATCAGTCTGTTACTTTAAATATGCCTGAAGCGATGCGCGGTAAATTTATTATCACTAATGGCGCAGCAACTCAACAAACAAATGCTCAGGGTGAGGTGAAATATACACTTAAAGCGAGTAGTAATTTTACATCAGCTGATCTTGCTACTTTTGCGGGTAAGTCTGAAACATTAAGTTTTTTGCTAGTTGATGAACATAAAGCTGAAAAAACCGCAACAGCAGATTTAACATTTAAAGACACATCTCAGATTGTCTCAACTCTCTCAGTAATCAAGCCAGATCAGGCTGTTGCTGCGAAAAGTACAACACCTGTAAAAATCCAAGTATTAGCAAAGAATGATCAACATCAGCCGTTAAGTGGAAAAGAGATTCGTTTGAGATTTACAAAGGATGAGCTCGCGTATGGCGTTAAACTCAATAATGCGACTGCTAAAACGAATGCACAAGGTATTGCAGAATTTACGATTAGCACGGCCGATGTTACACATCCACTTGCTTTATTCAACACAGGTATTTCGTTAAGTGCAACCTATACAGATGGTATTAACCTTGAGTCTGGTAGCGTTATTGTTGATGTAGTAACAGAAAATACAAATGCTTCAGATGCCGATGCTATTCAGCGTTTAGAAATTGCATCTTCATATAAAGTGAATGCAAAAAATGACTCAGTTGCTGTAACTGTTAAGGCAATTAATAATAAAGGCTTAGCAGCAACTAAAGGTAAGGTTAAACTTGACTTAAATGCTGAGGCAACATCAAATGGTGTAACATTGGATGGGGCTGCGGAAAAAGACTTGGTGAATGGGTTTGCCACTTTTAATATTGAGACTAATGCCCAAACACCTGCTGCAGTAGAAGCATTGGTAAAAGCAGGAATTAAAGCTAATTTTACGACTGACAATGGTGTAAGCAATTCAATTGCTATTACAGTTTCTGATGAAGAAGTTTCTGAACAAGCGGTGCGCTATTTAGCTATAGATCCAATTACTTCTTCGACAGATCCAAAACTAGCGGTATTTGATTATACAAAAACTCAAACTTTCACAGTTAAAGTGAAGGCAGTCGGTGTAAACGGTAGTGCACTAATTGGCGAAACTGTGTCTTTAAATATTGCAGGGTCTTTAAGTGATGAACAGTTGCAAGATTTAGGCTTGAGTCATACAGGTCAGTCTTCCAAACAGACCGGTGCAGATGGATATGCAACTTTTACTATTGACTACAAGGCAAATTTATCGCCTGAGCAAGCTGCTTTAGCGATTCAAGGTGTACCGTTAGTTGCGACTTCAGCAAATGGTAAGACACAAACATTGCGTCTGAATTTCAAAGCACCTACAGAACAAGGTGTGATTGATCTTGATCACTTTACAGTTGATATGTTGGGAGATTTGACTTTAACAGTGGGTCAAGAGCAAACATTAACTGTTAATGTCACCGCAAAAGGTACAGATGGCGAATTACTTAAAAATCAGCTGATCAGTATTGGTTTAAATGATGCAGCATTAAATAATGGTGTGAGTTACGTTTCTACGCAAGCTATTCGCACAGATGAAAATGGTCATGCAAAATTTACAATTAAAGTAAAAGCGGGCAATGTAAGTGAACTTACGAATCTAATTGCGAATGGTTTAACGGTCGTCGTGAAATCAACTCGTACAGATGATTCCGCATTTACTGTTACAAAGAAAGTTGATGTTGCACAACCACCAGTCGTTTTACCAGACTTGGCTAACTTTCTGTTTACTACAATAGAAGATAAGCCATTAGATCCTATTTCTGTTCTCGGTGGTGAGACTCGCGTCAAAATTACAGCAGTTGATGAAAAGGGTAATCCTATTCCAAATACACCAATTGCAATTGCTTTATCTAGTCTCACTTCTAGTCGTGTGTCATTAAGCAATATACCAACTCAAACGAATAGTGAGGGTAAAGCTGAATTTACCGTGACCGTAGCCGAGGGAGAGTATGACCCTAGTTTGATCAAAAATGGCATTATCTTTGCTGTAGTAGGTACAAACTTAAATAATGGTGACCGTTTACAGCAAACAGGTGCAATTAATATTACTGCTCCTGCAAATGCGTTAAACCCACGTTTAACATCAGATGTAAAAACAGTGACAGCTGGGCAAACAGTTAAAGTGTATGCAGCTGTTAAAGATGAAATGGGGATTAATACTGCAGCTGGTACACCAATGCGATTGACTCTGAATCCAAAAGCTATTGCTGCAGGTGTTAAACTGAGTGCTGACGGAGTGGTAATACAAGGAAATGGTTCAGTGCCAATTGACTTAATTATTCCACAAGGTATTACATCTGCTGCTTTAGAATCTATTGTAGTAACAGGAACTATCCGTGATCCACGCGGTAATGAAATTCAGACGAAGCTAAATTTTGCTGTTCAAGATATTAGTAATCCTTATCACTTAACTATTGATAGTAGTCGTGTGTCATTAAGTTCAGCAGGTGATAGTGCATTTGTGACGGTTAAACTTCTTGATAAGAATCAAGGCGGTGTTGCGAATGAAAAAGTTAGCTTAGCTATTGCTGATCCGCGAAATGCGACTAGTATTAAAGGGGCTTCACAGCTCATTACTAATCAATTTGGTGAAGCTGTATTTGAAGTATCGATGAAATCACTACAAGGTACATTAGTATTACCAGTTCTACCAATCGAATTAACGGCAACCCATACCACTGCAACAGGTGCTTCAGTAAGTCTACCTGGCAGTATTCAAGTGCACTCACCAACAGTTTTAGCGCCAGAATTGGACTTAAAAATTAAAGTATCTAAAGATAAGTTAAATGTCCGTGGTGATTCTTTCGAAGTATCAGTATTGGTAGTAGACTTAGATGGTTCAAGTCAAGCTGGTAAAGCAGTTACATTAACAATTCCTCAATATAATCAAAATGGTGCATATATTCATGGCGCATCTACTATTGAAAGTGATGAGAATGGTTGGGCAAAATTTTCAATTGTAATTGATGAAAGTTTACGTAATCCAACCTATGACTTCGTTGCTGCTGATTTACGTGTAGAAGCTGTAGTTAAAGATACGCAGAATACAGAGCGACGTGTACCGCATGTGATTGATGTGGTAAATTCCGAAGTGCCAGTAACGATTGGTTCTATTGCGGTTAATTTTAATCCAACAGAGCTTACATCAACGGGTAACGGGATTTATTATCAAAAAGAGGGTTCTGTTCAGCTGGTAGATGTTGATGGGAAGCCAGTGGCAAATCAGGATGTGGTTTTAGATATTCGTCCAACATTTTACGTCATAGGTGAATGGAAATTTGAAATTCAGAAAGATCCATGGAAGATAGTTAATAAACCTGTATTGGATTCAAATGGGGATCCTACTTTTACTTCAGGAGGGAATCCAATCACAATACCAGTTAAAGAGCTAGATGCGATTTATCCATTTACGAATCTAAAAGGCTGGATTAAACCAAGTGATTATTATTATCCATTAATTGGTGCAATACCTGCACAAGTTCAAGATAAAAACTCAGCAACGACATGTACGGTGGATCCAACAACATCAACTTGGACAGCTAATGGTCAAGCATTACGTGTGGTTCGTTTCTTAGGTGGTACAGCAAATAATAGTACGACTCACCCATATACCGCGACCTATCGTACAGATAGTACTGGTAGGTTTGACTTCATCATTGAATATCCAAAAGCAAATGCTCATTGGATCGCAGTAGAAGTAGGAGCGAAAACTACACTTGCACAAACACCAACTAGAGGCTATACAACATTAACATTGCCAAGTTTAAGTAGTGATTATGCTGCTGATGGAAGTTATGCACCTAACCGAGTAAGTCCATATACAACATGTGTCAACTAATAATCTAATCTGACGAAAAAACAGCGCTTCGGCGCTGTTTTTTTATGGGGAAGTGAAATTTAAAAAAACTAAATCGATGTTCCCACACTTACACCCACAGTCGGCTTCAAATTCATCGAGCTACAACCGGCAAAAGCCAAACTACAACATACAATAATCAATAACTTATTCATGGATCAATCCTTGAGATTTAGCCTGATTAAACAAGGCTGCTGAACGTGTACCACTCCGGCAAACCATCAAAATTGGTTTAGGCAGCTCATTATAATATCGAGCAAATTCTTCAATATTGGCCTGAGAAAGCTGGCCACTCACCACAGGCTGATAAATCACACTCACTTGAGATTTCTCTGCAATGGAGCGTAATTGACTCACCGTGACACTATTACCAGTTTCCTGATCAGGACGATTTACAATTACAGATTTGAAACCTTGCTGAATCAATTGTTGAAACTTGCTTGTTGTCATTTGCCCCGTGACACTCACCGTAGAGGTCAGCGCACGGCTAAGATCATTTGCAGCAAAAACAGGTGTAATACAGCTAAAACAGGTTGCTAGTACCACACCTTTCCAAAATGACTTAGTCATCCAGCAGGTCCATCTGTTTTGCCAGCTGATATAAATTATTCGAGCGGTTTCCAGTACGACAGAACATTAAGATCGGTTTTGGCAACTCATTATAATGATTGGCAAAAGTGCGTACATCAAGCTCCGTAATCTGACCGGCTACTACTGGTTGGAATACATAATCCAGACCGGCATTGCGTGCAGCTTCCTCGATTTGTGCACTGGTTGGCTGCTCGGAACCACCTTCCATGTCCGGACGGTTGTTGATAATCGATTTAAAACCTTTCTCAACCACTTGAGTTACGTGTTCTGGACCAATTTGACCAGCAAAACCTACATTTTCGCTCATGACGCCACTCCATCATTTCATTTATATCGATATGCTTTATGATAGCATTAAGCTGAAAACATGCTGAACCTGTTCTGAAATTTTTATAAATGATGATAACCATAAGATAACGCAATGGAGCGCGTATGCAGGCTTATACAGTTGAACCGCTGTATGTCAAAAGCGGTCAGGAAGTGATTGCTGCAGATTTTTATCGGCCTAAAAATATAGAAAAACCGGCCGTAATCCTGATGGCTCATGGTCTGGCTGCCTTACGTCAATTTAAACTGGTGCAATATGCCCAGCGTTTTGCCAGTGCCGGCTATGCGGTGGTTTTATTTGACTATCGCTATTGGGGCGGCAGCACTGGGCGTCCACGTGAACTGGTGTCGATCAATGCCCAGCTCGATGACTGGCGAACCATGATCAGACATATTCAGGAACGCAAATCGATTGACAGTAAACGGATCGTGCTCTGGGGTACGGCCTTAAGTGGTGGGCATGTATTGACACTTGCAGCAGAGCTGAAAAATATTCAGGCGGCGATGGTACAGGTGCCTTTTGTCGATGGGGCTGAAAGTGCCCAACTATATCCTTTACAGCAACTCCCCAAGGCGCTTAAAGTTTCCAGTCAGGATTATATGGGGGCCAAGGTTGGTATGGCACCAAAAACCTTACCTGTAGTTGATCCGCATGAACTCTGTTTTATGCCGACAAAGGACAGTTATGAAGGTTATCTGTCGATTGTCAATCCGGATTATTACTGGAGTGGTCATATTCCTGCACGGGCATTCTTTAAACTGATGCGCTATCGACCGATTCAGGAAGTCAGAAAGATTAACATTCCAGTCCTGTTTATTGCGGCAAAACTGGATAGTCTGATTCCAATTGAATCCAGTCGGGAAACTGCGACCAATATTGCACCATTTGTGCAATATCATGAGTGGAATATCCGGCATTTTGATATTTATCATGGGGAATGGTTTGAAAAAGCAGTTTCGACCCAATTAGAATTCTTACATCAACATATTGGAGTGCGCTAGATGATTATTGTATGTCCGGAATGTCTGGCCAAAAACCGTGTCCCTGAAGATAAACTCACTGCCAACCCTGCTTGTGGTCATTGTCATCAAGCCCTGATTCCACTGGTACCAATTGAGCTGAATGAGCAGAATTTCAGCCAGTTTGTCACGCATAGTGACTTGCCAATCCTGATTGATCTCTGGGCAGAATGGTGTGGTCCCTGTAAAATGATGGCACCGCATTTTGCGACTGTCGCCCAGCAATATCCAAATGTGGTTTTTGCAAAAATTGATACAGAAGCGAATCCTCGCTTAAGTTCGGCATTTAATGTTCGCAGTATTCCGACGCTGGTGTTGATGAATAAAAGCAACGAAATTGCTAGAATAAGCGGTGCATTACGGTCAAGCGAGCTGCAAAAATGGCTTGATCAGCAGTTAAATACCCAACCCTAATTCAAATGCCTGGAGTGAAAGTGTCAGATTCTCAAGTAAGACCAGAGGGGATTCTTTCCCTACAGACGATCGCAATGCCTGCAGATACCAACTGGAGTGGTGATGTCTTTGGTGGCTGGATCGTTTCACAAATGGACTTGGCAGGCGCGATTCACGCAGAACGATTTTCAAAGGGGCGTTGTGCCACGATTTCAATTAACCAGATGACGTTTCTGGTCCCGGTGAAAGTCGGGGACGTGATTAGTTGTTATACCAAAATTTTAAAAGTTGGAAAAACATCTATCCAGATGGAAATTGAGGTTTGGGACAGTCATGATGATTCACGCCCACCAATTCGGGTGACTGAAGGTGTGTTTACCTTTGTTGCTGTCGATGTGAAAGGTAACAAGCGTCTTATTCCAGACGAAGCGAAACAGAAGTTCTTGGAATCACAGCTCGCCCAATAAACGGCTTAAAATAAAAAATCCCAGATTTGATTTCTGGGATTTTTTTGTCTAAAAGAAGAAATTATGATTTCTTGAGCTGGCTCTTGGCAAACCAGACCCAGAGCATTTCACATTGAATGGGGGCTTCACCTGATTCATCCGTGACGGTGACCTGAACCAGGGTTTCACCTTTATCCGAGTTTTGCATCAGGGCTTGCTGCTCCGACGTGAGCGTAGCAACAGCAGTCATGGCACCGCGTGTCGGGCGCTTAAAATCAACCTTTAAGCTTTTGATCAGTACAATTGCTGTATCCGGAACATTCATTGCCGTCACAAAGCCGGTCGCTGTTTCTGCCAGCAGGGCCATTGCACATGCATGGATTTGTCCGATATGGTTCTGCATGGCTTTATGATTGGCCATACTTACTACCACTTTGGACGCACTCATTTCCTCATAACGAATCTTGGCAGAGCCGACCATCGGGACCACCCGGCCAAAAGTTTTACTTAACAAAGCAGTACGAATGCCTTGCGGTAATCGTGCAGTGGCTTTGACTAATCTGGCTAATCGGTTGTTCTTTGCCATAATTCCTTCTACAGACGTTGCTGTCTTAATCTTTAAAGTTATTGAACTGTAAAGGCAAACCAAATTGCTGTTCTTTCAAGAATGCCATTACTTGCTGCAATGTATCGCGTTTTTTATCAGTCACACGAATCTTGTCGCCCTGAATAGAAGATTGCGCCTTAATCCCACTTTCTTTAATGGCTTTATTAATTTTTTTTGCGGTATCTGAGTCAAGACCATCTTTAAGCTTGATGACCTGAATCACATTTTTGCCAGAAGCCGTCATTTTTTGTGGATCAAGCGCCTGAATATCGACTTTGCGTTTAAAGAAATGACTTTCCAGCATGCTATAGACTTGTTCACACTGGAAATCGCTTTCAGTCGAGATTTTGATTTCCTTGTTTTTTTCATTCAGTTCAATAGAAACGTCCTGACCACGGAAATCAAAGCGGGTCGCAATTTCTTTTTGGGTGTTTTGAACTGCATGATTTACTTCAAAAATTTCTAATTCAGAAACAATATCGAAAGAAGGCATAGTTTAGACCTTTACAAAGGGAAAGAATATCTGAGATGCTAGGGATGTTTTCTTCATTTGCCAAGTGTTGTTTTACATCAAAGGAGTGCGCAATGATCCGTAAGCAAGAAATTACAACATTTGAGTTCCCAGAAAATGCAATTATCTGGGATGTACGCGATTCAAGTGCTTTTGCTGAAGCACACGTGAAAGGGGCGGTGAATCAGCCCATTAACGATCTTTCAGCAGAAAGCCTAACTCAGGTGTCAGCGGATCAACCCATTTACATCTTGTGTGGTGGGGGCAGTAAAGCTCCACGTGCTGCGGAAAAACTAGAGGGTTTTGACAGCTCACGTGAATATGTCATTCTGATGGGTGGTACTCGTGCTGCCCGTGATGCAGGCTTACCGCTTGAACAGGGTGTATAAGCATTCTGTCAAAAAAAAGCGCCGCAAGGCGCTTTTTTAATGGGGCTAATATTTTTCCCTCTCCTTTTAGGAGAGGGGTAGGGAGAGGTAAAATATTCACAATAAAATAAAACCCTCATCCGATTCCTCACTTGCGCTGCGTTTTAAAGCAGTGCTTTAAAATTTTCTCAGGAGAGGGAACTTTTCTCTTTAAAAAGGCAGGAGGATTAGACCTGAGGCTTAAAATACGGTTTCTTCATTTTCACTTTCTTTTGAAAACGGGTCACACTGAGTTTTTTTACTAAACTGGATGGCACCGGACAGGCTTCGCCGAGAATCTGGGCTGCCAGAATTTCACTACACAGCGGCGCAAACAGAAAACCTTTAGAACCTAGACCGGCAAAGCTGTAAATTTCCTCATCGGCTTTCATTTTACCGAGCAGGGGGAAATAATCCTGACTTTGCGCACGAACCGAAGCCCGACCTTGCCAGGTCGCGACATCAGGCAGGGTCGCTGCATATTCTGGGAATACGCTGTGGATCAGTTCGTAGTTATGCACATGGTCTTCTGCTAACACCTCGATATCATCCCGACCTGGATAAAAAGAAGCACCCAAGATCAAATGTTCAGCATCCAGTTGCATACAATAACCGCCGTAGCTATAGGCAATATTTTGACTTAAAGGCTGGGCTTGATTATTCATCCAGCTCACCTGTCCGCGAATCGGTTTCAACACTGGATAATCTGCAAAGAATTGTGCTGTTTCTCGCGCAGTACAGACAATCACATGATCAAATTCACCCAGATCCTGTTTATCTGAAAATAGCTGAGGTTTTGTAGCAGCTTCAATATGGCTAATTTTAGCCTGCTCGTATTGAATATTAGCATGCTGCAAAATTTCATCACGTAACTGATGCGGTGAAACCGCACCAGCTTCTAACAGTTTTAAACTTAGAAATGCAGTTTGCATCTCCTGATCTTCTGTATCTTGTACAGCCAGAATTTCTTCAGGATATTCCTCTGCTAATTCCAAAAGCTGTTCAGGGTTTTTTAAGGCCAGTTGATTGACCTGAATCGGGCGGAAAGCCTTGAATTTTGCATAGTGCGTCAGAGCCTGTTGCCAGGCCAAGGTCATTAAATGCTCTGCACTTTGCTCAACCGGACAAAGTTTAGGATTGAGTAAGGCCAGTGGATTGCCAGAACCTCCGGAGAGTGGCGCTGACTGGTCGTAAATCGTAACCTGATGACCACGTTGAGCGAATGCCCAGGCCGCACTTAAACCCGCGATTCCAGCACCAATTACGGCAATCTGGCGAGGTCTGGTATTGGTCTCTGTCACTCGCTCAGTTTTTTTTTGAGTAATTTCTTGTATTAATGAACTCTCAGTCTCTTCAGCCGGATTCCAGATCGCTTTCAGCATTTCACGCTTATGCTTAAAACCACGTGGACGGGAAATTGAAATCCCATGATTTTTTAAGCCGCGTTTTAACACGCCAGCGACACTGAAAGAGGCCAAAGTGGTGCCGATCTCGGATAAACGTACAATATGATTTAAAACATTTTCTTCCCACATGTCCGGATTACAGGAAGGTGCAAAGCCATCCAGAAACCAGGCGCTCACCGGTGAAGTTTTTTCAATCACCGGGAAAATATCATGTGCATCACCCAGCCATAGATCCAGACTGAATCGTTCTTCAGGAAAATTGAGACGATGACAGCCGGCAATTGGCATCGGGTATTGAGAGATGAGTTGATCAGCTAAAGGCTTGAGTTCTGGCCAGGCATTTAAGGCTCGAATCAGATCAGCTTTGGAAAGAGGAAATTTTTCAACTGAAATCGTATGCAGATGACTGTGATTATCCGGACGCACCTGTTGCCAGAGCTGCCACAAGGCCAGAATATTTAAACCAGTACCAAAACCCGTTTCACCCACACAGAAATATTCAAAAGGTTTTAAATCTGCCAGACGTGTACTGAGATTATTGCCATTTAAAAAGACATGCCGGGTTTCCAGCAAGCCATTGTCTTTGGAAAAATACACATCACCAAATTGCTTGGATACAGGCACATCAATGCCATCCACCAATTGCCAATCCAGGTCGGCAGTTTGAATTGCGTGCGACAAAACGGGTACAACCTTAAAGATATCGGGAAGGGTTATAGCTTACCATTGACGACGGCGTTTGGTATAAACATAGCTCGCGATCAGGAAGCCGAGCAATACCCCCACAGCCAGGGTTGCAGCGCCGTAGAGGAACATCTGGGCACTGCGTTCGCTTTGCAGTACTTGAACCTGAACCCCAAGGTTATCATTCTTGAGCTGCAATTCCTGATTTTGCGATAGTGCTTCCAGATTGGCTTTTTCCAGTTGCTGCAAACGGGTGGCCTGATCTTTGACTAAGGCTTTTACCTTGGCATCTTGCTGGGCTTTGAGCTTGGCGATTTCTTCTGCGGTTAACGGTTTATTTTCAGCAGGTGTCACCGATTGGGCAGAAGACGCTACGGCAGGAATAATGGCAGGTTTCGGCGTAGACTGGGTTTGGACAGTCACCGCTGTCCCTTGAGGTTGTGCTGTCTGATTTCCCTGAGTCACAGGAGCAGGCGCAACTTCGACTGCCCATACTGGAGAAATCATAAAACATAGGCCAATGATACTGGCAGTAACAACACGCATGAACCTTATCCTTGAGGGAATGCTTTATTGAATGGTTTGACATCGATGTGTTCGTATACACCTTCTTTTAAGAAAGGTTCATCCTGTAGCCATGTGTCCAGCGCTTCACGACTGTCAAAATCGACAATAATGGTACTGCCATAAAAACCGGCCTGTGGATTGGCTGGATCCTTAGGCATGGCACCTGCAACAATCAGGCGGCCTTCAGCATTTAACTGTTCCAGACGTGCAAGATGTTGTGGACGAATCGCGAGGCGTTTTTCAACTGTACCTTCCCGATCGGTACAGCTAACGACGAATAATGGCATGATGACTCTCAATCGTTTGTAGTTGGACTTATTCAGCGGTCTTAAAGTATTTGCGCAATACAATAAACTGAATAATGATAAAGGAAAACATCACGATCATGTCACCGAATGCGGTAAATTCACCCCAATATTTTCCATCCATCCACAAATAGGCGAAAAAGGTATGCAGAAATGACATCAGTACGAACATGGCAACCCAAGCATAGTTCAGCTTGAACCAGCCTTTTTCGCTTAGATTGAATACTGGACCAAATAACCGCTGGATCAGAGGCTTTTTATCCTTGCTAAACCAAGGGGATAAGAAAAAGACACCTGCAAAGACCAGATTCAATAACACGGCTTTCAGACGAATATAGAAATCATCGCTGAGGATCAGAGTGATGCCACCAAAAATCACCGTCATAAACAAGACAATCCATTGCTGCTTGTCCAGACGGAATTTTTGTATGACAAATAACGCACCATAGACGACCAACATGGAAATAATCAGACCTGTGGTTGCAACAAGAATATTATTATTGTCGACACCCCCCGCAGAACCGATCAATTGCAGCAATTGATGGTCAGTGTCTTTTGGATCTACAGTTTTATATAAATAAAAGAAAATAATGAGTGGCACAAAGTCTAAAAGTGCTTTCATGTTAGAGTATCTAAATCTGATCAAATAAATGTCATAGTATAGAGATGCACGGCGTAGATTTACATACACATAGTAATATTTCTGATGGAACTTTCAGTCCTCAGCAATTGGTCGAAGCGGCTGTGGAAAAACTTGTCCATACTTTGGCCCTGACGGATCATGACACCATGGACGGTTTGGTATTGGCGGAAGAAGCTGCCAAAAATCATGAGATTAAGATCATTTCCGGGGTGGAAATATCCAGCCAATGGTCACGTCCTGCCACCAAGAAAAACTATGGCGTGCATATCGTCGCGCTAAATATGCAAAATCCTGAGCCTTTACAAAAAGCCCTCAATCAGCAAAAGACAATCCGGGCTGAACGTTCTAAACAGATTTGTGATCTGCTGGTTCCTTTAATTGGTGAAGATATTTATGCTGATGTACTGGTCAAAGTCGACCATATCCCTGATCGGGTGACACGGACCCATATTGCCAAAACGCTGGTAGAAAAGGGGATTGTGACGCGTCCGCAACAGGCTTTTGATAAATATATTAAGGAAGGTAAGAAAGCCTATGTCAAATTTGATGGCTTGAGTCTGGAAGATACCATTCAGGTAATTCATGAAAGTGGCGGCTTCGCCGTGCTGGCACATCCGACCAAATATGATTTATCTGCGACCAATATCCGCTACCTGATCGAAATCTTTGCCAAGTTTGGTGGAGATGCCGTCGAGCTGCCACCGGCGATTGAACCAAGTTCCACCCGGCAGATGGTGGATCGAATGATTACTGAATATGATCTTAAAGTTTCGATTGGCAGTGATTTTCATGGCGATCACATGCCCTGGATTAAACTGGGCAATGTCCCGAGTCTTAAACCGGGGCAGGTCGGGATTTGGGAGAGTTTTGTTTAGTCATTCCTTTACCTCGATCTTTTTCATTTGAGAGAAGATTTTCCCTTCGCTACTAATAACAAAGGGCGAGGAGAGAATTATAAATTATAACAAATTATGATCTTGAGCCTGAATCGGCGGTGGCGTCGGTTTGCCCAACGTTCCTAACAGTTCAATTTCAATCGTACGTACCATCGAGTCTAGTGGTAAGTCATTACTCTGGGTACCAAAAGGCTCCTCAATTTCTGAACTTAGCGCATCTAGTCCTAAAAAGGTATAGGCCAAAATTCCAACCAGCAAAGGCGTAAACAGACCAAGTGTTGAACCCAGACTAAAAGGCAAAATAAAACAGAAAAAATAGACGGTACGATTCAGCAAGACCGAATAGGCAAAGGGTAAAGGTGTGGTCGCAATCCGGTCACAACCAGTCTGGACAATACTTAGTTCTGCTACATGATTATTCATCTGCATATAGATGATGTCGGAGATTTCACCTTCTTTGAGCGCCTGCATTAACTCCCATTGAATCAGGCTTAAGGTATATTGCGGCGCATTGGCCTGCTGATAGAGCTGGGTCACAGCCTGCTGGCTCATGCCGCTGGTTTCCACAAGTTCCGTCGGATTGGCTGTCTGATGGCGTAGCCGGTCACGGAGGACATTGGCAAAGACAATCACATGCTGAATTACACGTTCACGGCGACCTTGAGACAGCATCCGGCAATCACGGTCAAAATGACGTGAATTGGCAATCAAAATGCCCCAAAGTTTGCGCGCTTCCCACCAGCGGTCATAACAGGCCGAGTTCTTAAATCCGAGAAAGATCGACAGTACCACTCCAATCAGGGTAAAGCCGACCAGGGGTAATTCTGGAAAATGAAAATAACCAATATGTGACAAGCCACCGATGATGGCTGACATCAGCATCACTACGCCTAAAGGTGGCAAAACTTTAGGTAAAATCGTCCCCCGCCAGGAAAACAGCAGTTTAAAAACAGTTGGCTGGTCACGTACGATCATTTATTGGAATCATCACAATTTTTTTCATGATCTTGTGGAGTTGTGCCTGCTTTGTCAAGTGCTATTCAATACTGCATTTCCGGTTTGATGAGTTGCTGCTCAGCAAAGGAAAAGCTGCCTTCCAAGGCGATGATGCAATGGTCAATCAGATGGATATCCACTAGCTGGCAGGCCTGTTGAATCTGACGGGTTAACACTAGGTCAGCCTTGGAGGGAGAGGGCCGGCCCAGCGGATGATTATGTGCAATGACAATTGAGGTCGCCTGTTGGCTAATCGCATAACGTAGCAATTGATTAATGGAAATATCACATGCATTGATGGAGCCATAAAACAGTTTTTTAAAGGCAATTTTTCTTAAACTGGCATCCAGACACAGCACGGCAAACACTTCCTGAGTTTCACCGAGCAGTTCAAAACGTAAGTAATCTCTCAGCCGCTTGGAATTGGTAAGTTCCAGTGCATCCTGTTTCAGGTGCTCGGCTATGTAACGCCGTCCGAGTTCCTTGACGGCCATCAGTTGAGTATATTTACTGATGCCCATGCCATGAAACTGGCTGACTTCCTGTAAAGGTGCATCGAGCAACGCAGTCAAATGACCAAAATGCTGAATCAGCAAACGCGCCAGATCAACTGCCGAATGTTGCTGGGAACCGGAGCGTAGAAAAATAGCCAGTAGCTCGGCATCGGACAGACTTTCTGCGCCATATTGAATTAAGCGTTCTCGCGGCCGTTCTTGTTCCGGCCAGTTTTTAATAGAAAATTGCATAGTTATTAGACTTATTTATTATGAATTATCAGTTTTCCCGCAAGCTGATCTCTTGGGGATGCGATTATTTAATGCTATTGTGAGCCCCACTGCAACAGCAAGGTAATCTGTTCGTGAGCTTTGATCTAAGTGTAATTCCTCATAAAAATATCATTTTGGCCGTTACTGGCGGTATTGCTGCCTATAAAAGTGCAATTCTGGTTCGTCGTCTGAAAGATGCCGGATTTGATGTGCGGGTCGTCATGACTCACGGTGCACAGGCTTTTATTACACCTTTAACCTTTCAAGCCTTATCGGGCAATCCTGTACATACCGAATTGCTGGATACTGAAGCAGAAGCCGGCATGGGCCACATCGAGCTGGCACGTTGGGCAGATCTGTTGCTGGTAGCACCGGCCAGCTGTGACACCTTGGCAAAATTTGCCGCAGGTCTGGCCGATGATCTGCTCAGTACTTTATATCTGGCGACGAAAGCACCCGTCTGGGTGGCGCCTGCCATGAACCAGCAAATGTGGGCAGCCAAAGCAACGCAGCGTAATCTTGCGACACTGATCGAAGATGGTGTGCATGTGATCGTGCCGGACGCGGGTTCACAGGCTTGTGGGGATGTGGGCTTGGGCCGTATGCCGGAACCGGAAGATCTAGCACGACAAGTCACAGAATATTTCCATAAAGCTCAACGTGCGATTGCAGAAAAATTTGGTCTACTGGCTGGCAAGCAGGTCACGATTACCGCAGGCCCAACTCGCGAAGCGATTGATCCGGTACGTTATATTTCCAATCATAGTACCGGGAAAATGGGCTTTGCACTGGCTGCTGCCTGTTATGCGGCTGGTGCCAATGTGACCTTGATCGCAGGGCCGGTCAGTCTGGACACCCCAAATGGCGTGAAACGTAAGAATGTTTCTTCTGCCGTACAAATGCTGAATGAAAGTATGCAGATGCTGGAAAATGGTTGCGATATCTTTATTGCGACAGCTGCAGTAGCCGATTACCGTGTGGCGGAAGTAGCCGAGCATAAAATCAAGAAAGCCGGAGATGAGCTGAATGTAGTCTTGGTGAAAAATCCGGATATTGTTGCCACTATTGCCCAGCAGGAAAAACGTCCATTTATGGTCGGTTTTGCTGCAGAAACCCGCAATATTGAAGAATATGCTGCTGGAAAGCTGGTCGCGAAAAAGCTGGATATGATTGCCTGCAATGATGTTTCACGTGCGGATATCGGATTTGCTTCAGATGAAAATGCCATGACAGTATTCTTTGCCGAGCATTATCAGTTGGACAAACGTGATCTGGAAAAAGCCTCCAAGCAGGAGATTGCCCAGCAGTTGATCGAAGCCATTCATGATGCCTTGCATCGTGATCCATCCAGTGATGATGATTTTTAAAACGATCTGTATCGAAAAAGCCCTGAATCCATCAGGGTTTTTTTATGGCTGATTTTTTATCATTAATTCAAAAAAACTATATAAACCATAAATATTTAGTCTTAATCGAAGCGCTGTTTGTTTATTGTTTTTGCAAAAAAGCATAAAATGGGTCACAGAATAAACAAAGATAAAAATACTGCATATATCGACTATAAGCAGGAAGTGGAAAGAAAAAAGAGGGGCGCTATGAAAAAAATCATGATGTTATGGATGGTCGCCTGTCTGGCTGGATGCAGTTATTTTGTCTCGATGGATGAACTGGCCAGAAATATTCAAACGCAGATGCAACGTGAATTTAATTCCAATCGAGATTATCAACACTATCGTTTTACCGTGAAAAAGGTCAAAATTGTCCAGCGTCAGGGGAATGAGTTTCAGGCCATTTCTCATCTGAATTATCAGGGTGAGGAATATCCCATTCATGTAAAAGTCTTTAAGGTGGATGGGGGATATAGTTGGTCGATTGAAGATGATGCCTTTGCTTTTATTGATGAAATTGAAATTGAAAAATATCGTCAGCAACTGGATCGGGAATTACAGCAACTGGCCTCAGCCTTGGATGATCTAGAGCCTGTAGATGAACCAAATCAGAATATCTCCGGCTCTCTGATCACACCAGTGGCTGAACCCGCATTACAAGATGTTTCTTATCAGGAAGAGCCGATTCCGGTCGGCAATATCACGGCGTATACGCAATAACTCATGTGCAATCGCTATAAAAAAGCACCGATCATCGGTGCTTTTTGTATTTAGGATTTAACTTGCTGATGTTCACGTACATAATCTTCGGTACGCTGCATCGCTTCCTGAATATTAAAAAGTGCAGTCTCTACATCTTTCAAGGTTTTGGCATTACCACCGCTTAAAGCCTGACGCCATTTACGTGCACCCGGAAAATTCTGGAACAGTCCTAAAATATGACGGGTAATAATGGATAAAGGTGCACCTTCGGCCATGCGCTGGGCAATATAAGGCAGCATCTGTTGCATAATGTCAAAACGGTCTGGTGCATCCAGATTCCATAACTGGCCCAGTTCAGCCAGTAAGTAAGGATTATGATAGGCTTCGCGGCCAATCATCACGCCATCCACATGTTTGAGATGTTCCAGCGTTTCGGCATAGGTTTTAATTCCGCCGTTGATCTCGATGAGCAGATCAGGACGATCCTGTTTTAAACGGTAGACATCTTCATAACGTAGGGGTGGCACGTCGCGGTTTTCTTTAGGTGATAGACCTTTTAATAAGGCAATTCGCGCATGCACGATAAAATTATTGCAGCCGGTTTTGGCCACGGTATCGACAAAATGCAGCATCTCTTCATAAGATTGCATATCATCAATTCCGATCCGGTGTTTTACGGTCACTGGAATATCCACCGCATGACGCATTTCAGCAATACATTCTGCGACTAGATCAGGCTCCGCCATCAGACAGGCACCAATTTTATTATTTTGTACCCGGTCACTTGGGCAACCTACATTTAAATTGACTTCGTTATAGCCCCAGTCCTGCGCCATCTTGGTACAGATTGCCAGATCTTTTGGATTCGAGCCGCCGAGTTGCAAAACGATTGGCTGCTCTTCCGCATTAAAGTCCAAATGACGTTTGGCATCACCATAAATGATCGCACCTGTGGTGACCATTTCAGTGTACATAATCACATTCGGGTTAAACAGACGTGCAAAGAAACGATAATCTTTGGTGGTCCAATCCATCATTGGCGCAACACTGATTCGTGGTTGAAGTTTATTTTCAATGGTGGTCAGATCAGTCATTCAAAATCACGCCTTAACGAAATGGAAGAAAGAAGAAGCAATTCATGCGATCACTCAGCTATTGGTTTTTGGCTTAAACTGGATCGGCTGACGTCGCAAAAAGAGGGCGTAATACTAGCATAAAATCAGAAAAACCACCCGGCGAACTTGAGCTAGCCCGGTAAATCCAGGGAATGAAACAAGAAATAAAATTGGAATTCCCAGTCAGGTTGGAATGGTATATTTTGATAGGAGAAAGATGAAGATAAAAATTTTAGAAATAAGGAGAATAATCATGTTGTTATTGGAGGAAATTTATAAAAGCCATAAAGCACAAAATTCGGCACATTTTAATTTAAGAATTCATCGGGGCTTAGGCTGGTTTAAAAAATCGCTAGATCTGGATCAGGATCTGGATTTTAAGTTTATCAGCCTGTGGATCAGCTTTCAGGCGATTTATGCAGATGAGAGTGATCTAGTTCAAGATCAAAGCAAGCTGCAGCAGTTTCTGGAAACACTCTGCCAAAAGGATCTGGATCAGAAAATTAATCATATTCTTTGGGAAAAATACAGCCAGCCGATCTGCTCACTCTTGGCCAATCCCTATGTGGAACAAAGCTTTTGGGATTATCGTCATCAGAAAATTAGCCTGGAAAGCTGTCAGGTTGACTTGGAAACACAGAAACAGAATATAGAGAATGCTTTAAAAGAACGAAATTCTGTTGAAATTTTAGCTGGAATATTTCAGCGTTTATCTACCTTGCACCATCAGATAATGCAGGGTGGCGCCACGTATCACAGCTCGCTGAATTATAAATCATTAGAGGAAAGCTGCCGGATTCTGGCAGCCTTATTGCCGATTTTTATCTGTATTTTATTGGAAAATTCACAAACTCTTGATCTGAATAAGCCTTATTATCCGGCGGCGCAAGTCAGCTAAATATAGTCAAAATACTTATGCAGTTGTCCGGGCCTGATACCATTGATCCAGCAGGGCAAATAAGGTAGCGCACAAAGCTAGCCCAAGTCCTGCCAGACAGGTCATGCTCCAGCCACCGTGATGCCAGGCATAAACCCCTAAGGCTGAACCACAGGCACCGCCAATAAAATACAAGGTCATATACAGTGAATTGACCCGTGATTTGGCATCCGGGTGCAGGCGGAAAATTACGTTCTGGTTACAGCTGTGCGTAATTGCGAGCCCAAGATTTATCAGTCCATAACCCAGAATATAACTGAGCAAAGATACTGCACCAAAATATAAAAACAGCCAGCTTCCTATCAGGATAGAGCAGCCGATCCAGCTCAGTGTTTTGATATGGCCACGATCGGCCCATTTACCAATGAACTGTGTAGAAAGTGCGCCAAATACACCGGCCAGCGTGACCAGTCCGACCATGACATCAGAAAGCTGAAAAGGTTCTTGCGTCAACAGCAGAGCGATGGTGGAGAACAACATACTCATGGCAGCAAAAGCACACGCACCTGTAAGTGAACGCAAAACCAGTCGTGGTTCCTGCTTGAGTAATATCCCCATAGATTTAAAAATTGTTGCATAGCTGATTCTCAGACGTGGCAGGCTCGGTAGTTTTCCTCTCAAATAAAAACTTAAGGCCAGCATACTTATGCCACTGACGATATAAATCATTTTCCAGTGAAACAGGTCGGAAAATAATCCGGCAATACTGGTTGAGAGCAGAATGCCCACCAGTAATCCGCTCATCAGGAAGCCCACCACTTCTCCGGTTTTTTCCGGTTTGACCGCCATGGTGGCCAAGGGAATCAGAATCTGTGCAGCCACGGAAAACAGTCCGGCAATGATAGTGCCGACCCAGAGCATCGGCAGATTCACAGCACTAGCACAAATAAATAAACCTGCTGCGGCACCCAGCATGAGGAAAGGGATCAGTTTAGTCTTATTTAGCATGTCACCTAAAGGCACAATAAACAGCAGGCCCAGGGCATAAGAGATTTGAGCAAAGGTGACGGTGAGCGCTACTTGTGATTCAGGCACCTGATAATACTGCTGAATCGATGAAATCAGCGGCTGGCAATAATAGTTAGCGCCGGCACATAAGCCGCATGCAATCGCCATCAGCCATAATAAGGGCTTATTTTGACTAATATCGAGGGGCGTGTGCATAGGGCTAACCTTGTATTCAGACCGGAAGAACTTAAATGAGGAATGAGAATAATGTTCAAATTGAGGGCACTATAGGCCAGAAGTTCTTGCTTTAAAAGTAGAGAAATATTGCCAGCATTGAAAATTGTTAGAACTCAGGCAGCTTAATGAAAGAAGTGCAATTTCAAATAGAAAGTATGAGTGAATATTTACAGAATTTTTTATCTTTTAATGATGGGGTTGCTTCATTAAAGCGCAGCTTAAAGTAAAAACAATAAAAAAGAGCACTGAGGTCAAAAAAGTGGAATATTTACTCTATTTTATTGCGCAAATTTGGTGCGAAAATGAGATTTTCCATTTTGAATCAAGTTCAGTACATTAATATAATAAATAGTCATCCAGCTTTTTTTCTACCCTTTATCTGACTGTTTGAGACCTGAGTCTTATAAAATTTTAGCGATTACTTTTTGTCAGATCTATTAATTGTGTCTGATGAAGATCTGCTCAAATCAAATTCTATCATTTCATAAAATACGATTTTAACGTCTAAAAACAGTGCTCTTGCTTGAGTGCTAAATCTGTCAAAAAAGTCAAAACTAAAAAAACGGCGCAGCTAAAGTGCCGCTATCTATAGGGACTAGAGAAATTGAAAGTCTGCTTCTAAATCAGGAAATACAGCAATCATTGTCAGAATCATCAATGTAACAAAATAAATCAGAAATCTGCGCTTATTTACACCAGTAAAATCTGGATATTTCATTCAGCGGAATGAATATCGTTTATAAAAGCATCGAATATGAATAGCCGTTGAATTAAATAAATGTGCTATTGCAGCATCATTTTTATGAATCATCAGTTCAAAATATAGGTATTTATTAAATAAATAGTAGGTGGTAATTTCAAACAGTTTGATTAGAATCCAAAAATTCAACAAGAACACATCCTGAGGGGAAGCATCGTTTTACACGATGTTTACTTAAGAAAAATTAGCTTGAGGAACGCTCATGCAGATCGGAATTCCAGCCGAAACTGTTGTCGGTGAAAATCGCGTCGCTGCGACGCCAGAGACAGTAAAGAAATTGATCAGCGCAGGACATAGCGTGATTATCGAACGTGGTGCAGGGGTTAAAGCTGCCTATATCGATAGTGCCTATGAACAAGTTGGTGCCAAAATTACGGATGATGCCTACACCGGCAGTCAGTTGATTTTAAAAGTTCGTGCACCGAAAGGTGAGGAAATTCAAAAACTCAACCCGAATACCACTATCGTGGCAATGTTTGATCCTTACCGTAATACTGAGCTTGACCAATTCGCGGCACAAAACGTGTCTGCATTTGCATTGGAACTTTTGCCACGAACCTTATCTCGTGCGCAGAACATGGATGTCTTGTCTTCTCAAGCCAACCTTGCAGGTTACAAGTCGGTGCTTTTGGCTGCGGCTGAATACCAGCGCATGTTCCCGATGCTGATGACTGCTGCGGGTACGGTTAAACCGGCTCGTGTGGTGATTATGGGTGTCGGCGTAGCGGGTCTGCAAGCGATTGCCACTGCAAAACGTTTAGGTGCCATCGTTGAAGCCACGGACTTGCGTCCAACTGCCAAAGATCAGGTTGAATCTCTGGGCGGTAAATGGCTAGACGTGCCGATGTCTGCTGAAGAGCAGCAAAAAGCTGCAGATGCTGCCAAAAATGGTTATGGCTGGATGCCGGGTGAAGAATACATCCGCGATCAGGCTGCAATTGTTGATAAAGCGGTATCAAATGCTGACATCGTGATTACTACCGCTCTTTTACCGGGCCGTGATGCACCGCGTTTAATCCGTGCTGAAACAGTTGCGAAAATGAAACCGGGTTCAGTGATTCTGGACATGGCAGTAGAATCTGGCGGCAACGTCGAAGGTTCAAAATGTGGCGAAACCGTGCATACCGACAACGGCGTCAAAATTCTCGGCATTCCAAATATTCCATCGACGGTATCGACTGAAGCCTCTGCTTTATACGCTCGTAACGTATTTAACTTCGTGGAAACATTATTTGATGCAGATAAGAATTTTGTCCTGAATCAAGAAGAAGAAATTCAAAAAGCCCTACTTGTCACTCATGGCGGCCAAGTGCTGCTGAAACGTGGTTAAGGAGAAGACTCATGGTTGAAACAATTACGATTTTTGTCCTTGCCATTTTCGTAGGTTACTACGTGGTGTGGGGTGTAACACCAGCATTGCATACGCCGTTGATGGCGGTCACCAATGCCTTGTCATCGATCATTATTGTCGGTGCAATGATTCAGACTGTTGGCCTGCCGGTGATTGGCGTTGAAGGTAGCGTGGATTTCCAGACCATTAACGTGGTGAGCGTACTTGGCGCGATTGCAGTATTCCTGGCGAGCATTAATATTTTCGGTGGCTTTGCCGTGACTGCTCGTATGCTGGAAATGTTTAAACCTAAGCAAAAGAAAAAAGAGGGTTAATCCATGGAAATGATTCGAGAGTATGCGGATTGGTTCTACCTGATTGGTGCCGTTCTTTTTATCCTGACGCTACGTGGTTTATCAGGTCCTAAAACTGCGATTGCCGGTAACCGTTACGGAATGATCGCGATGGCTATTGCGGTCATGACCACCTTCTTTGTAGCTGAGAATCCAGTGGTCTGGATGATCATTGGCGCAATGGTGCTGGGTGCAATCGTGGGTATTGCCCGTGCACGTACAGTTCCAATGACGCAGATGCCTGAAACTGTGGCACTAATGCACTCATTGGTGGGTCTGGCTGCGGTCCTGATTGCTGTCGCTGCCATTATTCACAACAACAAATTGATTGAACTAGGTCCAGACCTGTTGGCTGCCAATGGTGTCAATTTCCATGAAATGAGCCGTGTTCATTTATTTGAACTGTTTGTGGGCTGTTTCGTGGGTGCGATTACCTTTACAGCATCAGTCTTTGCTTACGGTAAACTGGCTGCAAAGAAATGGGCAAAAACCATTTCAGGTGCATGGGTGAAACCGGTTCAGGCGATCATCTTTATTGCTATGTTAGGTTTTGGTGTTCACTTCTTCCTGACTGGCAATATGACCTCGTTCTGGGCGATGACAGGCCTTGCGCTGGCATTCGGCTGGGTATGGATTGCACCAGTCGGTGGTGGTGATATGCCAGTGGTGGTATCGCTACTCAACTCATTCTCGGGTTGGGCAGCAGCTGGTATTGGTTTTACCTTAGAAAACAACATGTTGATCGTTGCAGGCTCACTGGTGGGTTCTTCAGGTGCTATTCTGTCTTACATCATGTGTAAAGCGATGAACCGCTCAATCATCAACGTTTTGTTTGGCGGTGCGATGGGCGGTGCAGCTGCGCCGACAGCAGGAGCAGGTGAACAGGTCCAACGTAATCACCGTTCTGGCTCGGCAGATGATGCAGGCTTCCTGATGTCAAATGCAGACAGCGTGGTGATTGTACCGGGTTATGGTATGGCGCAAGGCCGTGCCCAAAATGCGGTAAAAGAATTGGCTAACTTGCTGAAAGAGCAGGGTGTAACGGTTCGTTTTGCGATTCACCCTGTAGCAGGTCGTATGCCGGGTCATATGAACGTACTCCTTGCTGAAGCGGACGTACCGTATGAAGATATCCTGGAAATGGACGAGATCAACTCGGACTTCCCGGCAACAGATGTGGTGCTAGTGATTGGTGCGAACGACGTTGTGAACCCTGCGGCGAAAGATGATCCAACATCGCCAATTTATGGTATGCCAATTCTGGAAGCCCATAAGGCACGTACGATTATGGTGATCAAGCGTTCTATGGCAACCGGTTATGCGGGTCTCGACAATGACTTGTTCTATAATGACAAGACCATGATGATCTTTGGTGATGCCAAGAAAGTGGTGGAAGATATGACTAAAGCCATTAATGGTACGGGTCACTAATCATCTAAATCATTAGAATCCTCCTAAGTCCCCCTTTTAATAAAGGGGGATTTTTTATTTTATATCTTGGGAAAAGGATGATTGAGTGATCATCGAACGTCTATGTTGATGATGAATTGATCCTAAGATACCAATCAAATCGGTGCATAAGACAAGATGGAAATTAAAAAATAGCGAACAGATTGAGTTGTATTAATGCTTATAAAGTTAGATGAACAGGCAATAAAAAAGCGACCTACACAGGTCGCTTTTTTGAATATTCGGTTTTTACGCTACAGAGTCAGTATCTGTAGGATTGCGCCATAAGCTTTCTAGGTCATAGAATTTACGCGCTGTTGGAAGCATACAATGAACCACCACATAACCAAGGTCGATGAGGATCCATTCAGCATCACGTTCGCCTTCAATACCAAGAGGGCGGAAGCCAGCTTTACGTGCTTCTTCAGCAACGTTATTGGCCAATGATTTGATGTGACGTGTCGATGTACCGCTTGCAATGACCATAGCATCAGCCACATTACTGATACCGCTGACATCAAGCTCAACAATTTCTTTTGCTTTTACATCTTCAAGTGCAGCATGTACGACTTTTAAGCAGTCCTGTACAGCTTGAGAATTTGAATTCATAGTAAGATCGTGAGAATTAGAAGCGCTGGGCGATGGTTCTAAATTCATGGGGAGTGTAATTTCCTAACAATTATGCATGGTCTAATATAGCGGTTTTAGTCCTGAATTTCAAATGAAGCCGCAGTCCACTCAGTCATGCTCCGGAAAGAACTCAGCTTTCCAGTCAAAGGAATCGTTGGAATGTCCGCTAGGTTTATACTCGGCAGCGACATAACCTTGATATTGACTATGTTTTAACCACTGAAATATATCATGATATTGAATTGAACCCGTATTGGGTTGATGCCGTCCCGGACAATCCGCAAATTGGATATGACCAATCGAGGCAATATTTTCTTGCAAAGTTTCTAAGACATCTTCGCCCATCATTGCCATGTGGTAACAGTCGTACTGCATTTTTAAGGCCGGATGATGTACCGCTTCCAGCATTTCCTGGGCTTGGGCAACATTTTGAATCAAAAAACGTGGCATATCGGTGCCATTGATCATTTCGAAGACCGGTTCAATTTGATGCTCAAGCAGCATTGAACAGGCCATTTTTAGGTTACTCGCCAGCGTATTCAGGCAGGGTAAAAGATCACAATCCCTAGGCTGTTTTCCTGCCAGAATGTTCACCCGAGGTACATTCAATGCGGTAGCATACTGGATGGCCTGCTCAACCGCATGACGAAACTCGATTTCCTGTCCTGGAATGCCAGCCAGACCATGACCGCCCTGCATTAAATCACCTGCCGGCACATTAATCAGGCACAAGTTTAGCTGATGGGTGCTGAGCTGGTTTTGAATCTGGCCAATCGTAAGTTCATAAGGAAACTGGATTTCCACATGATTAAAGCCCTGTGCACGAGCCAGCGCGAAACGTTCGATCAGCGGCACTTCGGTAAAAATCATCGACAGGTTGACGGCAAGTTTAATCATGTCTTTCTCTTCAATATTCAAGGCCGCATCAATCAAGCGTTATGAATGTTTTAGTTGCTGGATTACAGTAGCCAGATCTGCTTCGGCAAAGCCTTGGGCTTGATGAGCATGTAACTGCGTTAAAGCTTGAGTCGCCACCGGAACATCCAGGTCAAAGCTTTGTGCCAGTTGCACGGCATTATTCAGATCCTTGGATAAGGTCTGTACTTTCCATTGCACCGGTTCAAAAGTTTGCGTGGCCATACGCGGTGCCAGAATCTGAAAAGGCTTGGAGTCGGCAAAACCACCCGCCAGCGCAGGCGCCAGTAAACGTGTATCCACCCCGGCAAGTCCAGCAAGGGCGACCGCTTCTGCGATCAAGGTGCTATTGGCAGCCACAATCAGCTGATTACAGATTTTGGTCGCCTGACCGGTACCCGTATCCCCCATACGGGTGACACGCTGGGAAAGTACTGCATAGATCGGATTAAGATTTTCAATCGTCGTGGCATCACCACCGGCAAAAATCACCAGACTGCCTTGTTCGGCTCCAACTGTACCGCCTGAAACCGGAGAGTCAATCCAGGTTACTTTCTTAGCCTGTGCTTGTGCAGCAAGTATTTGGGTTTGCTGTACTGAAAGGCTGGAGAAATCTACAATCACTTGCTCCGCAACCAAATACGGTTCGATCTGAGCAAAAACAGATTGCACTGCCTGATCATCTGCCAGGCAGGTCAGAATCACCGGGTAATCTGTAATCTTATCCAAAGATAGCGTAGTTGCACCTAGATCCAGCAAGGGCTCACAGGCAGATAGTGTGCGGTTCCAGACTGCCACCTGAAAACCTGCTTGAAGCAGACGTGTGGCCATGCGAGTGCCCATCAGCCCCATACCTAAAAAGGCAATTTTAGTATCGCGATTCAACTGCATGCTTTGGTTTATTCCTTTCCTAGATTCAGACTGGGTTTATTTGTATTGGCGCGGTACAAACTGAACCTCTGGGTTTTTGTCCTTTTTACGGGCCAATTGACTGTTTTTACCCAGTAATAATTTCAGCTGCCATATTTTTTCCATACGCAAGGATTTATTTGGACGATGCTGCATGGCATCCAGTACAAATTTAGAGGCCATCAGCGCATCTGGAGAACGTTGCAGCATTTCTTCAGCCAAGGCTTGTGCTCTTCCTAGTGGCTGTTCATCGACATGGGTGATCAGACCGATTTCTTTGGCATATTCACCATCAAAAATCCGGGCAGTTAAGGTCAGCTCTTTGGCCAGATCAATACCAATCAGGCCTTTCAGGGAGCGGCTGAGTCCCATGTCTGGCACCAGTCCCCAGCGGGTTTCCATAATCGACATTTTGGTCTCAGGATGGGCAATGCGGATATCTGCGGCTAATGCCAGTTGCATCCCGGCACCAAAACAGAAGCCCTCCATTGCGGCAATCACCGGAACAGGTAATTCTTGCCAGACCAGAAATGCTTTTTGAAACAGGCTTTGACCCGGACGAATCAGTTCCCAAGCAGCATAAGCACGATTTTTAGGATTATTTAAATCGGCCAGATCAATACCGGCACTAAAGACCTGGGCTTCTCCCGTTAAAATCACACATCGGATGCTTTTATCTTTTTTGATTTTTTGTGCAGTCGCGACCAGTTCGCGCAGCAGGGCAAAGCTCATGGCATTGCGTTTATCCGGACGATTCAGTGTAACAGTGGCAATGCCGTTATTTTTTCCCAAGCGCACGAGTGACATGGCATTCTTCCTTATTTTTCCTGGCTTGAGCATAGCATGCAGCCTTTAGGCTTGCATGACAGCTCAGTCACACTTCTTAAGTCATGGACTGAGCCACTTCAGAGGTTTAATTCAAATGTTGCTTCAAAATTTGCTGGGCAGCCTGTTCAACCTGTTCAACCACGGCTTTGAGTTCATCAAAATATTTCAGTACCTCTTGAACAAAGCTTTCATCGGCCTTACGGCGCTCTTTACGCAAGGTAGAAACGAACTGCTCAAAGCCACCGGTGACTTTCTGCAGAGTCGGTGCACCGACATAGCGGGTCGCGCCATAGAGACGATGCAGTACATGTTCCAGTTGTGGAAAATCTTCCAGTTCAATCAGTTGCTGCATTTCATCGAGTTCATCTGCAAAGCTGTCCACCAGCATGCGTAACAGGTCTACTGCCAGATCTTCCTTATTGGCTGCCAGTTGCAGGCTTTGCTGCCAGTCCAGAATATTTGGATCTAGGGCATCAATCACATTGGCACGTTCCAGTACCGGAATCCGTTTAAAATGCTCGGTGGTCCAGTGCGTCAAAATTTGGATAATCTGCTCGATCTGAATCGGCTTGGTGACATAATCATCCATGCCGTTTTGCAGCAGTTTATGTTTTTCATCAGAAAGTGCATGCGCCGTCAGGGCGATAATTGGCAGGCGACTATGATTTTCAAAGGTCGATTCCAGCGAGCGAATAGCACGGGTGGTATCGATCCCCGACATGACTGGCATCTGAATGTCCATAAAGACCAGATCAAATGCCGGCTGTTCCTGTTCATAACGGCGCTGAATAATATCGATCGCTTCCTGCCCGCTGAGGGCTTTGGTTGTGGTGACATTGAGTTCGCCCAGTAAGGCTTCCAGAACAATCAGGTTGGGTAAGTGATCATCCACGGCCAGAATATGCAGGCCTTGACCATTAAATTCTTCATGCTGTTCCTGGTCGAAGACCGGCTGATTGCCGAGTAATTGAATCAGCGCGCTGCGGCTGAGTGGCTGATGCAGGGCACGGGCACGATGGTCATTGAGCATGCTTGGATCCAGTTGCATCTGATAACCATAGACAGCCAGATGACCCTGATAACGTGAACGGATTTCGCGTAACAAGACTTCACTGTCACCACTATGATCGACGATCAGCCAGGTATTTTCGCTATTCTGTAAATGATTCAGACGGCTAAACAGATCCAGAATTGATGCACATTCAATATGTTTAACCTGATAATTTTCCAGATAATGCCGCAGCACATTCGCAGTTGCCGGATGTGCAAGATAAGACACCACGGTCAATTCGCTAAAATCTGGATGCTCAATCACGGTATCTTCATCGACCAGGAACTGGGCAGTAAACCAGAAAGTAGAGCCTTTTTCAGTTGGAGCACGTTCCTGATTGTCTTCAAAACCAATCTGGCCATGCATCAGGCTGACCAGCTGTTTGGAAATTGCCAGACCAAGACCGGTACCACCAAACTGACGGGTCACCGAGGTATCACCCTGCGAGAAGGATTCAAACAGCTTTTTACGGTCGGTACCACTCAAGCCAATACCGCTGTCCTGCACACTAAAATGCAGCACACATTGATCCATACCGTCATGTTCCATGCGTGCCCGGACAATGATTTCTCCATCCGGAGTGAACTTGATGGCATTGGAAATCAGGTTGGTCAGAATCTGTTTAAATCGTAGCGCATCACCAATAATGTGTTTTGGCACACCGTCTGCATAATAGAATGCCATATCAATATGTTTTTGTGCTGCCAGTGGCGACAACATGTCCATCACATCAAAAATCGCTTCTTCCAGATCGAAAGGTGCCGTTTCCAGTTCCAGTTTGCCGGCATCAATCTTGGAAAAATCCAGAACATCATTGATCAGTGCCAGCAAATGCGCAGAAGACTTACGGATGGTCTGCAAATACAGGCTCTGCTCGTTGCTGAGATTGCCCTGACGTAATAACAGATGAATAAAGCCATCAATACTGTTCAGCGGGGTGCGCAGTTCATGGGAAATATTGGCCAGAAACACCGACTTGGCCTGGTTGGCCGAGATGGCCTGGTCACGTGCCTGACGATAGGTAATATTCTGGACTTCTAAAGTGTCGAGGGTACGGCGCAAATCATCTTCGGTCTGTTCGGTATGTTCACGCAGTTCCAAAAAGCTGAAATGCAGACGTTTCACCACATTGGCAATATCACGTTGCAATAAACGCAGCTCACCGGTGCTGTTAATCACCATATGCTGGCCGAGGGTATCGGCATTCAGGCGTTGCAACTGCATGCGAATTTCATACATTGGGGCAATCCAGCGCCGTGAGTAGAAATTCAGGCAGAGCAGAAGTAATAATAAGGTTAGTAATCCGGTCGCAATCAGTACGATCAGTACCCGATAACGGGCAATTGCTAGCGGCTGGTTATCCAGTTCAATCGCCAGCCAGCCAGTAGAAAAAGTGTTTTCATTTACTTTAATGGCATAGATATGATTATCTTGATGCAGAATCGGACCAACAAAATTGCCGCTTTTCTCAAATTCTGGCCAAGGCGCCTGTTCCTGAAAACCAATGCCCAAACGGTTCTTGCCATTTTCATCCAGAACTGCTGCCCGAACCAGATGCTTTTCATTCAGCATGTTCTGCATGGCGTTGTGAGCCTGGTCATATTGCCATGGATACAGATTCAAGATATCCAGTGCATATTCTGAGGTGCCTTGAAAACGAGTGAGAATCGCAATGGCCATCTGCTTCTGCTGGGCACGTGCGGCATTCGAGGTCTCAGTCAACACCAGCATGGCACCGACACAGGCCAAAATGGTAATCGGCACAAAAATCAGCGCAATCAGCTGTCCATAGGCATGATTTAAGTGTAGGCGTTTAAACAGCTTTTTGTTGATCGTTGACATGATTTAAGCAGTATTTTCTTTATGCCTGGCATATTAGCATGCTTTAAATCGACAGTTAAAATTTAAGCATAATTTTTATAAAGCTTCGGATTAGCAGTTAAAAATACAAGAGATTTCAGTTAATTTTGCTCAGGTACAGCAAGACTAAGACGCACGAAATTTCAATCTGTAAAAGTGCCAGACTGAAATAGTATTTTCATCTTCATTAGCGAGCTGCTTCACCTGGCTAAATTATCGGGAAATGTAGTTTATGGCTTGATAGTGTGTGAGTTTTAGGGCGTGTCCTCATTTGGCTTTGCACCAAATAAATATGTAGGCTATACGCATAGATTTATAATTGCGTGCTAGTTTATCAAATCGAGTTTGCAATAGCACGGAAATGTTTTGATCTCGCAAAAGCGTTTT
>NZ_JAMXXM010000027.1:0-33751 GCF_024129715.1 Acinetobacter lwoffii | reverse complement strand
GTACGTGCCATTGAAAATATAGAAATAAAAATAACTCAAAGGAGGATTTTAAGTATTTAAAACCAATTCTTCAAATGAGGACACGCCCTAGTAATTTACCAGCCTCTTTTAATATAAGGCCAGTATTAGCGTCTTTTCATGCTTTTTACAGGATAAATTCCGGGAAAATTCAAACATTGAATAAATCCTCTACCCTGTAGCAACTCAACTTAATGTTTAAATACTTGTTCAAACATGGGGACTAAAAATTTATTGCCATATTCACTCAAATGGTCATCATCATAATACAAAGGACGAGCATTTTTTGAACCATAGCAATATTCTGTATCACATAAATAAGGCAGAGGATTCAAGATTTTTACTCCACAGCGCTGAGCTGCTTCATCCTGAGCATCCCAGACAATTTTATGCCGTTTATGATATTCAGAAAGTGATAGCTTCATATCTTCCACAGCACCATGAATAACCAGCTTATGCGAAATGGTCTTGGGAATATCTATTCCGAACTCTGGTATTGGTCGCATTAAATAAACCGGTCGGTCTTTTGCCAAACGACATGCTGTATCAACTAAAACTTGGGAAAATTCCTTTATAAACTGCTTATCATCATTATAAAGATATTTTTTACTGAAGTAGACTGGTGCTAGTTTAGACCGTTCCGATTGGTCAGGCTCATTCACACCTTTGACATATTCTGAAGTACGACTGACCAAAACTAGCGGAATGTTAGGATATTTTTTTAATTCTTCATTTGCCCATTGATTTAGAAGATCACATGAATCCGCACTGTACTCTTTATGATCTATATATCGAATGCCATCCAGTGTAGGACAGCTATCCATAAACCAGGAAATCACACCTGAGTTAAAGTGAGAGGCTGCTGTACCCAAAGAACTTGCTATTGCTGATGCATGACTATCCCCCATTAAAATTGCTAAAATTTTTTCTTTTCCGTACACACAACTCGGCGACCCTATTTTGTCATGAGAGGCATTACACTCTTCACGCCTAGGATCTATATCCCATGTTTCTGCAGCAGCAATCTCTACAATTTTAGGTAATCGAATTTCTTCAAATGGAAGTAGTTTGGCACTGATCGCGATTGCAGATAAACTCGCAAGCAAACCAAAACTAAAGATGACTAGAGCTTGTCTGGAAAGACGAAATTTCGTTAAAAATTGGCGTGAGGGTATTTCAACCAGTAAATAGGAAAGATGCCCCAGTATCAGACTAAGCACCAAACCAAATAGTATCCAGTTTAAATCATCTTGCACACTACCAAAATACAAGCCAACCACAACCGGCCAATGCCACAAGTAAATCGAATATGAACGATCTCCCAACCATTGTGCAACAGGGTGCGTGGTTAACATGGAGTCTTCCTGTTGTGACAATATAACCAGTGCTGTACCCAGTACTGGTAACGCCGCCCAAGCAGAAGGCCAAACCAACCCCTTATGAATGACCAACATGGCCAATACCAATAAAAAACCTCCCACTACAAAGTACACCTTGGCAAATCTTTGTAATTGTGGAAATTCTTTCGCAGCTAAATAAACCAATCCACCAGAAACGAACTCCCAGCCTCGAACAGGCAATAAATAAAAGGAAGCTACGGGTTTCGAATGAGATATCGCGATGCTTAAAAGTAGAGACACCAGAAATGCAAAACACAATCCGTATAATAAGGTACGGCGTTCCGATTTAATTTTTGTCAGTAGTAACAAGTAAATAGGTAAGAGTAGATAAAATTGAAACTCAATACCCAATGTCCATGTATGTAATAACCACTTTTCATGAGCAGTGCCATCAAAGTAATTAGAAGTACGCCAGTAATAAAGATTAGAGTTAAAAGACAGAGCGCTACTCGATTGCGTACCCAAAAACATATAGTCAGGTAAGGGTAACCAAAACCACCCTAAAACCAGCAAAATAATAATAAGTATCATCAGGGCAGGAAAAATCCGTCTTATCCGTGCCATATAAAAATCAAATAATTTGAAGTTGTTTTTTTCAAGGCTGCTACAAATGATTGCTGTCATCAGAAACCCTGAAATGACAAAAAATATGTCTACACCCAAAAAACCTGCATTAAACCCTGGAATTTTGAAGTGAAAAAACAATACCATTAATACCGCATAGGCACGCAGGCCATTAATATCTAATCGAAAACCAATATTTGAATTTGGCGGTGTCATCATGTCAACCTGCTCAAAATATTTTTTTAATGTTGGGTTTATAAGTTTATTTTTTGATACATGATGAAGAAAACTTTGCATTAAATCAGAATGCAGTTAAAAAGTTAGACAATACTAGAAGATTTATAATATCTCTTAACTTTTTAATTATATTCGGTTATTTTTCTTCTTTTTAAAAATTGATTGATATTTACTCAACCTTCTTATCTTCAAACTTGTCTTATTTGAAGTCAATAGGCTAGACACATAACTCTATAAAAATATTTGAACGCATCATTCAGAATACTTTTAAGACAAACACCCTCACTTATCTAGCTAATTTAGGCTTTTTCGTCGTACTATAAAGGGTATAACTATCTGATATATCAACTTTCAGTTATAGACTTAATTATTTTAAATAATTGTTTTGGAAATCAAGCCCCTGATCCCCATCAGCATTTCTACAAGTCCTGAAAAAAAGATTAACAGCCCCGCTATACTATTTTTATGTGCGTTTTCCCAGTTCTAAAATGATCACTTCAGCATTTATTTTCTCTGTAATTCATTAACCCCAAATACCATGATTATCATTGGTTGATTATTCATTAATGCATTAAGTCGCTTAAAGAAACCTGCTCTCAACATAGCCACACACCCTAAAATTTTATACAATAGTGCATCCTTTTCCATGGTGCTGCTTTATGACTGCTTGGACTGCTCATGTCACTGTCGCAACTGTCGTTGAAAAAGACGGAAAATTCCTGTTTGTAGAAGAACAAACCGAAGGTGTGACACACACGGTATTTAATCAGCCTGCGGGTCATATCGAATGTGGCGAAACCATTATTGAAGCCGCCATTCGTGAAACCATGGAAGAGACCGGACATACGGTTGAAGTAACTCATCTTTTAGGGATGTATACTTATACCCCACCGATGTTCCCGGATCGTACTTATTTTCGTTTCTGCTTTTTAGCCAAATCCATTGACTACGACCCAAATGCCGCTTTAGATGCTGACATTATCGGTGCAGTCTGGATGACGCTAGATGAATTGCTTGAATCTGCTCGTGCGCGTAGCCCACTGGTGATTAAAGCCGTACAAGATGCGCTTTCAGGTCAAAAGTACCCTTTATCGCTCATTTACGAGCACCAAAATTCTCCCTTAATTTCAAATTTGGATGCCTAATCCTATGCAACAACGTGTCATCGTCGGTATGTCAGGTGGTGTAGATTCATCTGTTTCTGCTGCCCTTTTACTTCAACAAGGTTATCAGGTTGAAGGTCTTTTCATGAAAAACTGGGAAGAAGATGACGGCACAGAATATTGCACGGCGATGGAAGATCTTGCCGATGCACAAGCCGTTTGCGACAAAATCGGCATTAAACTGCATACCGCAAACTTTGCCATGGAATATTGGGATCGCGTATTCGAACATTTCCTGGCGGAATATGCAGCTGGCCGTACGCCAAACCCAGACATTTTATGTAATAAAGAAATTAAATTTCGTGCCTTTCTCGATCACGCAGTAAATCTGGGTGCAGATTTTATTGCGACGGGTCATTATTGCCGTCGTGGTGAAACCATGACCAACTCACGTGGTGAAGAATATGCACCTTTATTGCGTGGTGTGGACAATAACAAAGACCAGACTTATTTCCTGCATGCGGTTCATGGTCGTGAAATTAATAAGACCCTGTTCCCTGTTGGTGAAATTGAAAAGCCACAAGTCCGTAAAATTGCAGAAGAATTAGATTTGGTTACGGCCAAGAAAAAAGACTCGACTGGGATCTGTTTTATTGGTGAACGTCGTTTTAATGACTTCTTGAAGCAATATTTACCCGCTCAACCCGGAAAAATCGTACTGGAAGACGGTAAAGAGGTTGGTGATCATCACGGCTTAATGTACTATACGCTCGGTCAACGCGGTGGTATTGGTATTGGCGGTATGAAAGGCGTTGCTGAAGGTGCCTGGTTCGTATTGCATAAAGATATCGAAGGCAATCGTCTGGTGGTCGGTCAAGGCCATGAACACCCACTCATGCAAAGCACTATGCTCTGGTCTGAAGCAATTGACTGGGTCGCAGGTGAGCAGGATATTCCTGAAACAGGTTTCCGCTGTACTGCCAAAACCCGTTACCGTCAGACTGATCAAGCATGTACTGTGTATCAAGATTCAGAATCACCGAATGGTGTTTGTGTTGAGTTTGATGAACCTCAACGTGCAGTGACCCCAGGTCAAAGCGTGGTGTTCTATTCAGGTGAAGTTTGTTTAGGGGGTGGTGTGATTCATCATACCAATGCGCCTAAACCTGATTTTATAAAAGGATGAATTCGGCATGACGGAGTTACCATTTCAACCAGCCACAACGTTGAATACTCGTCAAAATCGTGCTTTGGCATTAGCGGGTGTGTTTCAGGCCACCCAGCTAACCCATATGACTGCATTGACGGGGCAGCAAAGTATTGGTGAAAGTGGTAACTTTTATTTTGAACAGTTGATTAGAGCCAGTCTTAATATCCGTCCCGGCAGCAATCAGAATGCCCAGACACTCGACTTTTTTAATCAGCTGGCCGATATTTCCTTAGGTTTAAAAACATTAGAAAGCAGCATTATTCAACCCTTCAATACTTCACCCAAATCCAGAATTCCAAAACTTTCCAGCACTAAACTTCCCATGAGCTATGCGATGGCACTTCTTCAGTTAGAAAAGAAGGTCTATAGCAACCCCAAATTTGTTGAAATTATTGAACAGTCTCAACAGAAAATTCTCAGACAGCTCTCCTTCTTCGATAATAATTACCTGCACCCCAGCATCATTGCCAACCTTGCTCAAACCTATGTCGATACGGCCGGACAGATTAATCCGCGTATTATGGTACGTGGCAATGCCGAAGCCTTTAAAGATGCCGGACACACCAACCGCATTCGTGCGTCCTTATTTACCGGTTTGCAAATGGCGCACCTGTGGCGTCAGCTCGGTGGCAGCTCTTGGGGTATGGTATTTGGCAAACGCAAGTTGCTACAAGATATTCAGAATCTAGCGCGTTTACAGTTTCAGGTGGTTTAACTGATGCTGCACGTGTTTTGTTTTACGTTTAATTCCAAAATCTAAGGAATCGATATGAACGCTTTAACTGCACTTTCTCCATTAGATGGACGTTACGCGAGCAAATGTGATGCTCTACGTCCCTTTCTTTCTGAGTTTGGTTTAATCCATGCTCGTGTGACTGTTGAAGTGCGTTGGTTACAAGCGCTTGCAAACCACCCGGAAATTACTGAAGTACCGGCGTTTTCAGGCGAAACTAATGCAGCGCTTGATGCGATTGTGAGCGATTTTTCTGAAGATGATGCCAATCGCATCAAAGAGATCGAACGCACCACTAACCACGACGTTAAAGCGGTTGAGTATTTCCTGAAAGAAAAAATCGCTGGTATCGAAGAACTTAAAAATGCCGGTGAATTCATTCACTTTGCATGTACGTCTGAAGATATTAACAATCTGTCACATGCCTTGATGCTGAAAAGCGGTCGTGATGTACTAGTTGCATCTATGCAGCAAATCATTGATTCAATCGTTGCGCTTTCTGAAAAGCATGCAGACCAGCCAATGTTGTCTCGTACTCATGGTCAAACTGCAAGCCCGACGACTTTGGGTAAAGAAATGGCAAACGTGGCTTACCGTCTTGCACGTCAAATCAAACAGTTTAAAAATGTTGAGCTACTGGGCAAAATCAATGGTGCAGTCGGTAACTACAATGCGCACTACTCTGCTTACCCAGACATCAACTGGCCTGCGCATTCACGAGCATTTGTAGAGTCTCTGGGTCTAGACTTCAACCCGTACACCACTCAAATCGAGCCACACGATTATATGGCTGAATTGTTTGATGCGCTGCGTCGTTTCAACACTATTCTGATCGATTTTAACCGTGATGTTTGGGGCTATATCTCTCTTGGTTTCTTCAAGCAAAAACTGAAAGAAGGCGAAGTCGGTTCTTCAACCATGCCGCACAAAGTTAACCCGATTGACTTCGAAAACTCTGAAGGCAACTTGGGTATTGCAAATGCTGTACTTGCACACCTTGGTGAAAAACTGCCAATTTCTCGTTGGCAGCGTGACCTGACTGACTCTACTGTGCTTCGTAACATGGGTGTTGGTTTTGCGCAAAGCTTAATTGCTTTTGAAGCTTGCTCTAAAGGTATTGGTAAACTGGAATTGAATGCTGCGCGTATCAATGAAGACTTGGACAATGCGCAAGAAGTATTGGCTGAACCAATTCAAACTGTAATGCGTCGTTACAACGTTGAAAAACCATACGAAAAATTAAAAGCGCTTACTCGTGGTCAGGCCATGACTCGCGAAATTATGGTTGATTTCGTAAACGGTAACGAGTTAGAAGCTGTTCCCGCTGCTGACCGTGCACGTTTAGCAGAAATGACCCCTGCATCATATACAGGTAATGCTGCTGACCAAGCCAAACAAGTGGCTGAGCTGATTGCTAAAATCTAATTTGCAATAAGACGAAAAGGCGAAGCTCAGGCTTCGCCTTTTTATTTATAATGTGTTTTATTCTAAAAAGATATTTCATAATAACGACATGATTGAGCATCGACTTTCCGCCAAACATTACGCGATCCTGGGTATTTTAATTCTGGCGATTTTGCTTGCCAGTATTCGTCCTTTAGAACTGGAAGCTTATCTTTTGCATCAGGCAGGTACAGTTTTCATGATCATCATGCTGCTCATCTGCCTGTATAAAATCGGCCTGAATTTTTTAAGTTTTAATTTATATATTCTTTTTCTGATTGTTCATGTGATTGCTGCGCACTATCTGTATTCTTATGTGCCCTATAACCAGTGGATCGAACAGATTTTTGGCTTTAATCTGAATGAAGCCATGCACTGGTCACGTAATATGTTCGACCGTTTTGTCCATCTGGCCTACGGATTATTACTTTATCCAATTTTCTATCGCCTGTTTCAGGTCTGGTTGCCACAGCAAAAACCTGTGGTCATTTTCCTGCTGGTGATTCAGTTCGTGGTGGCCAGCAGTATGATCTATGAGTGGCTGGAATGGCTGATTGCCATTGGTTTATCTCCCGAGGAAGCTGAAAACTATAATGGACAACAAGGTGACATGTGGGATGCACACAAAGACGTCTTGCTTGCTACGATTGGTGCAGCGGTAACAGGCGGTCTGCAGTTGATACCGAAAAATCAAAAAATCCCACTGAAGTGAGCTTTAAAATTCATTCAAGATCAATTGAATTAAAGTTTTGGATCACGCATTTAATTACATTCATATTTTTCAATTATGAATGTGGGCAATATCGCATCCAATCATCTTTCATTTTTTGCAGTTCATTATCCGTCAACATCTCACTGTAATAAATGAAATAGATTGCATCAGGATATTGAATCTCATGACGGAACATCATGCCACGCAGTGACACAGATAACTCCTCAGGAAAATCATCCTCTAAATAAAGTTCTTCAAATTCATAATTAAAATAACAATTTTGCGTCGCAAGAAATGCTTCAGCTATAGCCATGTTTCTGCTCTAACAATAAAATATGCTTTATTTTATCTGATTAGTTTCAGTGATGGTTTACATTTCATTCGGTTCAATCCATTGAACAAACTTAGATTCTGACAAATGTGGATATTTGAACTTATCCAGATATTCAAAGCAAGCCTTTTGGCCTTGAGGAATTTTATCCAGATGCTTATCGAAGAATAAATGCCGACTATATTGAGCGCCATCAAAGCGAATACTCACACGTTCAAATTCGTTATCACCTCGAACTTTATGCGTCTGATAAAACTGCACAACACCACATTCCTTCGATGGAATAACAGGTGGATCAGTGGGCTTTTGAAAGCTATACAGCAGAAAGATACAAACACCGGGTAGAAAACTTAGCCAAAACAAAATCTTCTTAGAATTATCCTGAGTTAATTTTGCTTCAGAATAAAGCATACATAACATCGGAATAAATACGATACTAAAAAACCCAAGCAACAAAATAAACGTGAGCATATGAGCCTAGACTCAATCAGAGTACTCCACTTATATCATAACAATATGATTTCAAAAAATAAAAAAGCCCACCGAAGTGAGCTTTGAAATTCATTCAAGATCAACTGAATTAAAGTTTTGGATCACGCATTTGCACCAGATTTGCATTGGCTTTGCTTAAGCTTTCTATGACTTTATTCATGACAGTTGGTACCAGTGAATCAGCAATTTGCGCTGCTTGTAGGCCCAGCTTTTCACCCAAAGTTGGTTTCTTGCGGGTCTGGATGGAATAGATATCATGCTGGGTTAATAAGTTGAGCAGGTATTCATCTGAGGTTTGCAGTTTATCCACCAGATTCAGATCCAGCGCATCCCGGCCATACCAATGCTCACCAGTGGCCACTTTTTCAATATTCAGCTGCGGGCGATACTTTTCAACGAAATGTTTGAATAAAGCATGGGTTTGCTGTAGTTCTTCTTCAAACTTAGCCTTACCCTCTTCGGTATTTTCACCAAACATAGTCACGGTACGTTTGTACTGTCCAGCGGTATAGAGTTCAAAGTCGATTTTATTGTCTTTCAGCAAGCGGTTAAAGTTGGGGACTTGAGCCACTACACCAATTGAACCGACAATCGCGAATGGTGCAGAAATAATTTCATTGGCGATACACGCCATCATATAACCGCCACTGGCCGCCACTTTATCGACACAGATGGTCAAATGAAAACCTGCCTCACGTAACCGCACCAGTTGAGCTGCTGCAAGTCCATAACCATGGACCATGCCACCCGGACTTTCCAGACGCGCCACCACACGGTCACGACCTGCTTTGGCGGTGGCCAGAATCAAGGTGATTTCTTCACGCAAGCCTTCTACTGCAGAAGCAGCCATATCACCTTTAAAATCGAGTACATAGATTTTTTGATTGGTTTTCTTACGCGCACGCGATTCTTTTGACAGTTGTTGCGACAACTGTAAAAGTTCCAGTTTAGAGCCAGTAGTTTGCGCTATTTTTTTTCGTTGTTCATTGATACGCGCATTGAGATGACTAATACGGATTTCAGCGGACAGTTTCGGAGTATGAAATAACATAAAAAATCTATTCTCTATTTAATTCGGATTTATTTCTTTAGATTAGGTCAATTTCGGTTTTTTTCAACTTTATTTCGAGAATTATTACGATTATCACCATCTGTTTCACCTATAAAAAAAGAGCCTTGCGGCTCTTATTTTAGATATCGGATTAACCGAAACGCCCGGTAATATAGGCTTCAGTCAACTGATGATCTGGCTGGGTAAAGACTTTTTCGGTCGAGTTGACTTCAATCAGATCACCCAAATGGAAATAAGCAGTACGATCTGATACACGTGCTGCCTGTTGCATAGAGTGAGTTACAATCGCGATAGTATATTGGGTCGAAAGCTCAGAAATCAGCTCTTCCACTTTGGCGGTTGCAATCGGATCGAGTGCCGAACACGGTTCATCCATCAAAATGACTTCCGGGCTGACTGCAATGGTACGTGCGATACACAGACGTTGCTGCTGACCACCTGACAAACCTGTTCCCGGTTGGTTCAAACGATCTTTCACTTCTTCCCACAAACCAGCTTTACGCAAGCTGCCTTCTACAATTTCTTCAAGATCATACTTGTCACGCGCCAAACCATGCAGCTTCGGACCATAGGAAACATTATCGAAGATTGATTTCGGAAATGGGTTCGGCTTCTGGAACACCATACCAACCTGTGCACGCAGCAAAACTACATCCAGATTTGGATCATAAATATCCTGATTATCCAGCATCACTTTACCGGTCACACGGCAGCTATCAATGGTATCGTTCATGCGGTTTAAGGTACGCAGAAAGGTCGATTTACCACAGCCTGATGGCCCAATAAAAGCAATCACTTCATTTTCATAAATGTTCAGGTCAATGCCTTTAATCGCTTCCGCTTCACCATAGTACACATGCACATCAGAAGTACTAAGTTTAACATTCGTCGACTTCGCATCTTTTTTGCTGCTGCTTTGCGTATCGAACTGGGAAACAAACGGAGTTGCTGGCTTTTGTGTCGCCTCATCCGAGGTGAATTGTGTCTGTTGTGGATTCACGATTTGATCCTTTTTTAAGGAATTTTGAATAACAGTTGTGTTCATGATTCTGCCCCTATTACCAACGGACTTCAAATTTCTTACGTAACCAGATGGCCAGGCTGTTCAAGCTGATCATCATGGCCAGAAGTACAATAATTGCTGCTGCGGTACGCCCTTCAAAGAAGTTACGCAATTCATTGCCTTGCCATAAGAAAATCTGTACAGGTAAAGCCGTTGACTGATCAAATGGTGTGGCTGGAACGCTGGCAACAAAAGCACTCATCCCGATTAATAACAATGGTGCGGTTTCACCTAAAGCTTGTGCAACCCCGATAATTGCGCCTGTCAAAATACCCGGTAAAGCCAAAGGCAAGACGTGATGGAATACTGTCTGGATGCGAGAAGCACCGAGGCCCAAAGCTGCCTGACGAATCGAAGGTGGAACCGCTTTAAGTGATGCGCGTGTGGTGATGATCACAGTCGGTAAGGTCATCAGACTCAGCACCAGACCACCCACCAATGGTGCTGAGAGTGGCAAATGCATCCAGCCAATGAAGATCGCTGCACCCAATAGACCAAAGACAATCGATGGTACGGCTGCCAGGTTGTTGATATTGACTTCGACCACATCGGTAATCCAGTTTTTCGGAGCAAATTCTTCCAGGTAGATCGCGGAGGCCACCCCGATTGGAATCGAGATAAAGATCACAATCATCATCATGAACAGCGAGCCCATAAAGGCGCCTGCCAAGCCAGAAGTTGCTGGTGAACTGCGCGAGTCAGGACTGGTGAAAATATTGGTATTGAAACTATTTTCAATCACACCAGAGGCTTTCATCTCGTCCGCCACCTGACGTACTTCAGGACTAAGCTGCTGCTGTTCATCAGGAAGATCACGGTCAATATTTCCCGCTAGCCAGACATCGACATTGGCATCCGCCAGAATTTTCACTTCCTTGCTTTGACCGACCAGACTTGGATCATTCATGACCATGTCACGCAAGCGGTAAGCTTCTGAACTGGTATATAAAGAACCCAGTTCATCACGCTGGCTTTCCAGCTTGCTATCTTTGGCGATCATGCCGTTGATAATCAGCGCATCCCAATCCACCATTCCGACTTCGGTCTGCCACGCGATAAAGCGATCTTCAAACTGTGCTGGAGATTCTCCTGCAGCTGGCTTTGGTTTTGGACCAATATCCACAATGGCTGGATCGAAATGAATCGGCAAACTCATGCTGCTTTGCCAGAATGCAGGCAAACCTTTGGATAAAATACTCCCGAACAGCAATACCACAAAGAACAGACCTGCCAGTACCGCAGAGAAACCAAATAAACGAAAGGTTTTTTCTTTACGATGACGTCGTGCCAAAGAGCTTTGAATGGTCTTCTTACGCTTTTCACGCAGCTCGGCGGCGATGGATGGATCAATACGCTGATCCACAGGCGTTGTATTTGAAGTACTCATTAGTCGTATTGCTCACGATATTTACGCACGATGATCAGTGCAACAATGTTCAAACCTAAGGTAATGACGAATAGCGTCAGTCCTAGCGCAAAGGCCACCAGTGCTTGTGGACTAGCAAAATCAGTATCGCCAGTTAGCTGATTGACGATGGTAATCGTGACCGTAGATACAGCTTCAAGCGGATTGGCATGCAACTGCGGACTGTTCCCGGCTGCAAGAACTACGATCATAGTTTCACCAATCGCACGTGATGCCGCCAACAGGAACGCACCGATAATACCCGGTAGGGCTGCGGGTAAAACCACCTGACGGATCGTTTCAGATTTGGTCGCACCCAGACCCAAAGAGCCGTCACGTAAGGCACGCGGCACCTGAGTGATGATGTCGTCTGACAAAGAAGACACGAACGGGATAATCATGATGCCCATCACCAGACCGGCAGTCAGCGCACTGGTCGCATTAATTTCGAGTCCGACCAGGGCACCCATGCTTTTAAGGAATGGACCGATGATCATCAAGGCAAAGACACCATAGACAATCGTAGGAATACCCGCCAACACTTCAATTGTAGGTTTTGCCCAAGAGCGGAATCGCGGTGAAGCGTATTCTGCCAGATAGATCGCAATCATCAGGCCAACCGGAACTGCAACTAAAAGTGCGATCCCGCTGACCATGAGCGTGCCCCATAACAGTGGCAATAAACCATAACTGCCTTCAGCACTGCCAGAGGTACTAAATCCCGGGTTCCATTGGGTACCAAAGAAGAAATCCAGTGGGCTGACGAAGCTGAAGAAACGCATTGCCTCGCCAAACATCGACATCACAATCCCGAGAGTGGTCAGAATCGCCACACCTGAACACAATGCCAGGCCGATATTAATCATTTTTTCGACTTGGTTACGTGCACGGAATTCCTGACTAATATGTTTCTTGGCCCAGACCAGACCAGCCAGCGCCGCCGAAATCACGACTGCCAATTTGGCAAAGGTACCAATGGTCGAGAATTTAGCCAACTGTTCTGCTGCTGCAACTTCATAGGCTGCAGGTGTATCACTGACCCCGAAACCTGAGGCAAGTGCCTGAACGCGATCAATCACAACACTCAGACTTGCCGGATCCAGACTGGCCGAAACATTTTCTGGCAAATGGTTGAGTACCACCTGCTCCAGAAAAGTGGGTTCCACCATGTTCCAAACAATCAAAATTAAAAACGCAGGGATACCACACCATAGTGCAACCAGGGCACCATAATATCCGGGACGCGAGTGTAAGTTTGCAGAATTGCTTCCCTTACCTGCTAAACTACGGCTTTTACTTAATCCGATTTGATAGGCTATGGCCATGATGGCCAATAACACACCTATAAGTAGCAGATTCATGTATTCTCCACTGTTTTTTCAATTTTCATGGTTTGAAAAAACTTGTTTATCGCAAAAAGCCGATGGTAGGTTGACCCTACCACCAGCGTTTTCAAAATCATTTATTACTTCACAACAACCGCTTTACCAGCCTTGAAATTTGCCAGGACTGCCGCACGTTCTTTATCAGACATTGAAATCAGACCTGCTTTTTCTAGCTTAGAGCCTTTGCCAGATACTTTCTTGTTCAGGAAGTATTCTGTGAACTGCGGTAAGCCTTTGATCGATTTCAAGTGCTCGCCTTTCACATAGAAGAACAATGGACGTGATACCGGATAAGCACCATTCAAGATGGTCTTTTCAGAAGGCGCTACATTGTTCACCGTAGCAACACGTAGACGGTCACGGTTCTGGTCATAGAAACCTAGGCCAAACACACCTACCGCACTTGGAGAAGTTTTTAAACGTGCCAATGTTTCGGTATAGTCACCGGCAATCTCAACCACACGGCCATCTTTACGGAATGTTGTACAAGCTTTTTTCTTAGCATCTTTGTCTAGAGACTTAATTGCAGCATACGTTTCACAACCTGCATCCACCATTTTCTCCTGGAAGACTTCGCGCGTACCATGATTCGACGCAGGAATTACCAGGGTGATAGGTTCATTCGGAAGTGCTTTGTCAATTTGGTTCCAACGCGTGTACGGGTTAGCGACCATTTTTCCATTTGATGGAAGTTGTGCAGCAAGTGCAGCGAAGACATGTTGTGGACGCAGTTTATAAGCCGCTTTGTTTGCATTCGATGCAAACACAATACCGTCATAACCAATTTTGATTTCTAGGACTTGGTTAACGCCATTCTTTTTACATTCTGCCAGCTCTGTACTCTTGATTTGACGAGAAGAGTTTGCGATATCAATCGTGTTATCACCCACGCCATTACAGAACTGCTTTAAGCCACCTGAAGAACCGCCAGAACCGACAACTGGTGTTTTAAACTGTGGAAAAGTATTACCGAATTCTTCTGCCACGATACTGGCATATGGAAGTACAGTTGAAGAACCTGCAATTTGAATGGTGTCACGTGCTGCGTGTGCAGTCGTTACAGCAGTTGCCCCGGTTACTGCTAATGCTAAAGCTATATTTGTAAAGCGCATTCTAGTATCTCTCTCATTTATGTAAATTTGGAGTACACCACTTTTTATTCAGTTTTGTACTTCTTTCGATACCTGCATTTTGATTTTAGAATATGACAGATAAGTTACAGCTTTATTACGATTTAGTGATTTTTAATCTAGCGGCTTTTTCTTGATTAAATTTTTATGGATTTCAATGATTAAGTTCTTTATGTCATTCACTTCAATAAAAAATTTTAGACCAATGACATGTAACAATTTTTATAAACCTGAACTCAGGATAAATCCTGCTCCCCAGTTTTACATAAGCCTATGACAAATAAATAACAGGCCAAACGGGATTCAGACCTTCCGTGTTTTTGTGAGGAATTTCGATCTGGGAAAGGACCTTTTTTTATTTTTAAGCGCACAAAAAAGGAGATCATTTCGATCTCCTTTTTTTCACACCACCATCACTTATGCAATGGGTGGCGTATAAGTACCGTCAGCGATTGAATCTTTGATACGATCCGCTTCTGCAAGCACTAATGCCAGCAAGTTCTTCACGTTATCAAGCGTTGCAACCGGGCTTAAAGTAGTCATTTTCAGAGACTGAACCTGACCAACTTTCGTCACACCAATGTTCGCTTCACCACGCGCAAACAGTTCGTCTGCTACGTTTTGATTGAGCGTATCGAGTAATTCAACCGGATAGCCCGCTGGAACCACACGGAACAAGACAGACGCGAATTGAGGCTCAAGCAGAAGCTCCAGACCATCAGTCGCTTTAATGTAGTCTGCCACATCACGGGTTAATTTCACGCCATGATCGATCATCGAACCATAAAGCTCTTCGCCCAGTGCTTCCACCGTCATCCACAATTTCAGAGCATCAAAACGACGCGTGGTTTGTAGCGACTTAGACACCAGATTCGGAACGCCGTGTTCTTCATCATAGGCAGAGTTCAGATACTCAGCTTCATAATGCATGAAACGGTAGTTCGCTTCATCTTTTAACAAGAACGCACCACAAGAAATGGTCTGGAAATAATGCTTATGGAAATCAAGCGTGATCGAATCCGACAGCTCAATCCCGTCCAGCATAGAACGATAGTCATTCGAAAGAATCAGTGCACCACCCCATGCCGCATCGATGTGCATCCACGCGCCATATTTATTGGTGATTTCACGAATTGCTTTCAATGGATCAATCGCACCAGCATCCGTTGTACCCGCTGTTGCCACCACACATGCCACGATCTTGCCTTCAGACTGAAGATGCGCCATGGTTTTTTCCAGTGCATCTACGTCCATCTGTGCATTTTCATTCACAGGAACAGTGACCACTGACTGGAAGCCCATGCCCATCATCGCCATGTTCTTTTGCACAGAGAAATGTGCATTTTCAGAACAGATGACTTTGACATTACGCATCGCATCCGCAGGAATACCATCGCGCTGAACCGACCACGGATTACCATTTTCGTCTTTCCAGTTTTTCGCGATGCAAGCATCACGCGCCAGCAATACGCCCATCAAGTTAGACTGCGTACCACCAGAAGTGAACACACCGGCCTGACCCGCACCATAGCCGACTTTTTGACGTAACCAGTCAATCAGCTGAACTTCCATCAACGAACCGGCCGGGCTTTGATCCCATGAGTCCATTGACTGGTTGGTTGCATTAATCAGCACTTCCGCGATCTGGCTAGTCACCATCGTTGGACAGTGAAGATGCGCAAGTGAATGCGGATGATGCACTTTTAAGCTCTTGTTAAGGAATAGCTCAACCATACGCTCAAGAGATTTTTCTACACCCAAACCTTCTTTTGAAGGATGAAATGCAATTGCACTGCGCAGCTCTTTAATACTGCCGCCCGTGTACATTTTGTCGTTTTGCAACCATGCCGCAACCGCTTTGGTCGCTTGGTCCATGCCAGCCTGATAGTCAGCAATGGATGCAGCATCATTGCAGAGTAACGCTTTACGATGTTCTGCGAAATCTACCATGAATTATGCGCCTCGAACTGCAACTAGTGCTTCAGCAACCGATTTTTTGAAACGAGCAATCACTTCAACACATTCGTCTTGAGTAATGATCAACGGGCAAAGTAAACGAATCACTGTACCGTTACGACCACCTTTTTCCAGCAACAGTTTGTTGTTGAAACAAGCGGTTTGGATCGCTGCAGCCAACTGACCATCAGCAGGCAAAGAACCCATATGATCCGCATCTTTGCGCTCATCTACGATTTCAACACCGATCATCAGACCACGGCCACGCACGTTACCGATACATGGGAATTCAGCAGCCAGTTTTTTCAGTTCAGCTTGCAGGAAATCACCACGCTCTTGCGCATTTTGCGCCAGGTTCTGTTCTTTAATGGTATTGATCGTTGCAAGACCTGTACCCATCGCCAATTGGTTACCACGGAAAGTACCGGTGTGACCAGCAGGTTGCCAAGCATCAAACTTACGTTTAATACCAAGTACGGCAAGTGGCAAGCTACCACCTACGGCTTTAGACATTACCACGACATCAGGTTCGATACCTGCGTGTTCGAATGCAAACATTTTGCCTGAACGTGCAAAACCAGCCTGAACTTCATCAAGAATCAACACGATGTTGTGTTTTTCAGTCACTTCACGGATTTTTTGCAACCATTTTACTGGTGCAGTTACCACACCGCCTTCACCCTGAATCGCTTCAAGAATTACAGCTGCAGGTTTGGTCACACCACTTTCTACATCTTCAATGAAGTTTTCAAAGTAGTAAGTCAGGGCATCAACACCGGCTTCACCACCAAGACCCAATGGGCAACGGTATTCATGCGGATAAGGCATGAACTGTACACCCGGCATCAAGCCGTTCACTGCATTTTTCGCAGACAGGTTACCTGTCATTGCCAATGCACCGTGAGTCATACCGTGATAACCGCCAGAGAAGCTGATCACTGAGCTACGACCGGTAAAGGTTTTCGCCAGTTTAATCGCGGCTTCGGTTGCATCTGCACCGGACGGACCACAGAACTGCAAGCAGTATTCTTCTTGGCCACCTGGAAGATAAGAAAGAAGTGCTTCAGTAAAAGCATCTTTTAAAGGAGTAGTAAGATCCAAGGTATGCAATGGTAAACCGCTTACAATTGTATCCTGGATACTTTGAATGACTGCAGGATGATTATGGCCTAAAGCCAACGTCCCTGCCCCAGCTAAACAATCAAGGTACTCAGTACCTTCAACATCGGTAACCCAGCAACCTTGTGCTTTCGCTATCGCTAACGGTAATTTACGTGGATAACTACGCACATTCGATTCCATCTGACTTTGGCGAGTCAAGTAGTATTCGTTTGTGGAATTGGTGGCAGGGTTTACAGAAGTAACGCTCATATCGAATTACCATCTCTGATATGGGTGAAAGAAATAAGTCTGGTGACGTTTGGTCCTTTGACTCGGCGCTTTATAAAGGTTCTAGCTAGCAGTTTTGTATTCGAATAACTAGGAGGCGGATGATACCGAATTTTTCAGGAAAATAAACAACTTTCAGTCACATTTTGTCCTAATCTTTATCGAAAAAAAACATCATGCTAATCCATCCCCTAAATCATCATCTTACAGTGTGACAGCAGAAAGAAAAGCGTGTTCTTTTATGGTTTTTTGTAGCGCAGGCGGCATTCAGGTAACCAATCTTAAAATTATTCATTAAGTATTTAATTATTAAAAATAAATATAAATTAAATAATGAGATAAAATTAAAGAGAATTTAACACTCTTACGACAAATATTTCGTAAAAAGATCACAATTGAGATTTAATATTTTAACAACGGCTTAGATGGCCAATTTTAAGAAAAACAGGACAATTTCATGCGTCTCTTAGCACTTACCAGTTTGATCCTTGCCAGCACCCTCGCCACAGGCGCATTTGCAGCTCCTGCTGAATCTCTGAATTATAATGTTGTTAATCTTTCAGCAGAGGCTAGCCGTGAAATCTCAAATGATGAAATGCATGCTGTGCTTTATATTGAAAAATCCAACAAACAGCCGGCTGAACTAGCCACTCAAATTAACCAGCTGATGAATCAGGCGATCGCCACAGCACGCAAATATCCTACTGTGAAAATCGAGACGGGCGCACAAAGCACTTATCCTATTTATGACAATGACAACCGTAAATTGAAAGAATGGCGTGGTCGTGCCCAGATTCGTCTGGAATCGAAAGATTTTAAAGCAACGTCTCAACTGATTGCCGAATTACAACAGCACTTCCAGACCCAGTCGATTAACTTTAAAGTATCAGATGAAAAGCGTAAAAAAGTTGAAAGCGAGCTGATGATTGAAGCCACCAAAAACTTCCAGCAACGCGCACAGGCACTCACCCAGACCTGGAACAAACCGAGTTATCAACTGGTGAACTTAAACCTGAATACTAACAATTATTCACCACAGCCAGTACCGCGTATGGCCATGATGAAATCTGCATCGGCTGATATGGCGGTTCCTGAGCAGGAAGTTGCGGCGGGTGAATCGCAAATGACGGTCAGCGCGAATGGGGCTATTCAGTTTAAATAAGACTTCATTATATTATTCGGACTTTTAAGAACCACTCTTTTGAGTGGTTTTTTATCATGTGAATATTCTTTAAAAAGCGAGGCTACAAATTCATACAAACTCAGGTAGGAATTGAGATTTGACCGGTTTAGAGTAACGGACATTTATTCCAGTCTTCTCTGCTCATGTCTCTTGATCAACTAAACCTTTCCCTGTTTCATGTTCTCAATGTACCTGATCAAGCCTCGATCTGGATAATCAACTATGCCTCCCTGATTGCGCATGACCTGGTTTATCTCTTTTTGCTGATTTTTGCTATTGCTTGGTTCCGTGGTAGTTACGAAGTAAAAACAGGGATTATTAAAGCCTTCATCTTTACAGCTATTACATTATTGATGAGTGAAGTATTGTCTGCGGTACTCAATACCCCACGCCCGTTTGTGATGGATGTTGGTCGCACCCTGATTGAACATGCACCGACTGGTTCTTTTCCCAGCAACCATATGAGTATTTTTAGTGGGATTGCCTTCGCCTATTATTTTTCACCGCAGCGAGACTTGGGACGAATTCTAATCTGGACAGCTTGGCTGGTGGCATGGTCGCGTGTTTATGTCGGTGTGCATTTTCCAATTGATATGCTGGGTGCATTCCTGATGGCAATAATAGTAAATTTAGCTGGCTTGCCGCTGTGGTGGAAATATGAGAATCAAATCATAAACTTTATTTTGGGTATTCATTATTGGGTATTTTCGCCTTTAATTCGAATGGGCTGGATCAAATAAATCTAATTAAAATGTCATAAAAAACCCGCTCGAAAGCGGGATTTTTTGAATCTCTAAACTTGAATCTGAATAATTTAGTAAATCGCCATATGATTGCGATGAATCATTTCCAGCGAACGCGCTTCACCTAACACCTGATGCACTTTATCTGATGCCAGACCACGAACGATATCTGCTGAACGCGAACTGAAGTTGACACGACCGACCGCAATCCGGTGACCTTGTGTATCGACACATTCAACCACATCACCGCGTTCGAAATGACCCTCAACCGCTTTCACCCCTACAGGCAATAAGCTGCGATGATTGTCTTTAATGGCTTTTACTGCACCATCATCAATCACTAAACGACCTGCAGTTTGCAAGTGAGCAGCTAACCATTGCTGATGCGCTGTCATCCGGTCTTTGTCAGTCACAAACAAGGTACCTAACAATTCGCCAGACATTAGACGTGATAGAACACCATCACTGTCACCGCTTGCAATTAAGGTCGGACAACCCGATTTTGCCGCCAGACGTGCAGCACGAACTTTGGTCAGCATACCACCACGACCAAATTTACCGCCTCCACCGGCCATATCAAACAGACTTTCATCCATCGCACGTACGGTATGGAACAGTTTGGCATCTGGATTAGACCGTGGGTCTGAGTCAAACATTCCTTCCTGATCCGTTAAGATAATCAGAAGGTCTGCATGAACCTGACCTGCCACCATGGCCGCAAGCGTGTCGTTGTCACCAAAGCGAATTTCGTCAGTCGAAACCGTGTCATTTTCATTGATCACCGGAATCACGCGCCAATCAATCAGGTTCTGCAAGGCATCACATGAGTTGAGGTAGCGACGACGATCTGCCAGATCATCATGGGTTAACAATACTTGCGCAGTTCGAATCTGATGCTTCTCAAGTACGCTTGACCAGGTATGAATCAGGCCCATCTGACCGATGGCAGCACAAGCCTGAAGACTGGGTAGATCGGTGGGTCGATTCTCAAGTTTCATTCGAACCATACCTTCAGCCACAGCACCGGAAGACACCAGAATAATCTCGTGTCCTGCATTGTGTAGATCTGCGATTTGTCCCGCCCAATGCGAGATAGCATCTAAATCTAAACCTTGTCCGTTTGCTGTGAGTAAAGATGATCCGATTTTAACAACGATTCGTTTACAACCCTTGAGCTGACGTTGCCCATCTACCACTTCTATCATCTTGTCCTCAGACTCTTCTCTCAGAGATTAGCGTACGTAGTACACTTCCACATCACTATCATCATCGCCATCTTCATCATCTTCGTCATCACCCAGAATACCGGCAAGACGTTGCTGACGACGCATCTCACGATACGCTTCTTTTGCAGCGATGGTTTGTTCACGTGTTTCAGCTTCAAGCTGATCACGGAATGCTTTCATTTCTGCTGCATATTCTTGATCTTCAGCTTCGCGTTCACGTTGCTCTTCGATCTGATCCATCAGGTAGTAAACTACGTCTTTGGTGCCTTCAGCCGTTAAGCCAGAAGTCTCAAAAACTGGGCCTTCCCACTGCAATTCTTCAAGAATATGGGTGCACCATTCTTCACGTGTTTCTTCAGCCAACTGATCGACTTTGTTCAGCACCAATACGATCGGCAGTTTTGAAAGCGTTGGGGAGAAATTTTCTAACTCTTTCATAATTGCTTTAGCATTATGTGCCGGATCTGAGCCATCAATCGGCTGTACGTCAACGATGTGTAACAAGATACGGGTACGCGCCAAGTGCTTCAGGAAGCGAATCCCAAGACCTGCACCTTCAGATGCGCCTTCGATCAGGCCCGGAATATCCGCCATCACGAATGAACGGTGACTATCGGCATCGACCACACCCAGGTTTGGCACCATGGTGGTAAATGGATAATCTGCAACTTTTGGTTTTGCTGCCGAGACTGCACGAATGAAGGTTGATTTACCCGCATTTGGCATACCCAGCAAGCCGACATCTGCCAGAACTTTAAGCTCTAGACGGATTTCACGGAATTCACCTTTTTGACCATGCGTACATTTACGTGGTGAACGGTTGGTCGATGATTTAAAGTGGGTATTACCTAAACCACCATCACCGCCTGCTGCAACTTTCACGCGTTGACCGTCTTCGATCAAGTCGCCAATAATGTCACCAGACTCTACATCTACAATTGTTGTTCCTACCGGAACTTTTAATACGGTATCTTCACCGCCACGACCAGCACAGTTCGCCCCACGGCCATTTTTTGCTCGTTCTGCACGATATTTACGTGTATAACGATAATCAACTAGCGTACTGGTGTCGTCGTCAGCCTGAATATAAATACTGCCGCCACGACCACCATCACCACCATCTGGACCACCAAATGGCACGAATTTTTCACGGCGAAAACTGGCTACGCCATTGCCACCGTCGCCAGCCTCTACGGTAATGACTGCTTCATCAACAAAGCGCATATTGCCAATCCTCTAAAAACTTTAAAACCCCATATTCTGCCATATTTTAAAGAATTTCTCGAATAGAATTATGCAGCAATCCCATAAATCTTAGTTAGTCGTTTTCTCACCAAGCCTATTTGACCTATCTAAGGCATAGATTTAGAAACAGAATGCTTAAAAGATGGAAAAGAAGTGGTAGGAAATCAAGCGCTTTTGCCCTAATACTATCCCCTATTTTGGAAATTCTTTTTGTGAATTTCTTAATGATTTTTAAAATAATTTATAGAGGAGTAAATTTTTCAAAAGCCGTGTTCACAAGAAGATTTTCTGATGCAGACACCTTTTAAAATCAGTATTTTATATAAACCAAGATAAGTCCAAATTTTGTATTTTCACAAACACTGCATTCCTGCCATTTAATGAAAACTATTTAATAACATTTTGTTTATGTTCTAAAATATCTGGCAGACTTTTTTCAATCCAGCCAATTAAATACATGATTTTTTCAGCCGCTTGTGAACCGGTAATCGTCAATTGATATTCCACTTTTGGCGGCACCACCGGATAAACCGTTCTCAAAATAAAACCATCCTGTTCAAGCATTTTTAAAGTCTGGGAGAGCATTTTTTCACTTACCCCTTCAATGCGTTGTTTCAGTTCACTAAAACGATGCACCCCTTCACTCAGGCAACGCAAAACCAAGACCGACCATTTATTAGCAAGGTGTTCCAATATTTCACGTGATGGACATTCAGTTGATAAAACCTGCCCCAGTAACGGGCTGATTGCATAATTTGTCATACTATTCTCACAATATTTTTATTACTTACTCATTTTAATATACTTACTCTTTGTAAGTTATCAGATTAATATTTCACCAGCAAGCATATGTCTAAATTCTTATTCGACTAGAAAAAATTTTTTAAATAAAAAATTATAAAAAAAGAGCCTCAAATGAGGCTCTTTTTTAGCTAAATACTAATTATGCATTAGTTTCAGCAGGAACTTTTGGATAGCTTACACCGCCCATTTGTTCAGCAATACGCAATACCTGGCAGCTATAACCCACTTCGTTATCATACCAAACATAAGCAGTTAAACGGTTGCCTGAAGTGATCGTTGCTTGCGCGTCGAATACACCTGCAGTGCGTGAACCGATAAAGTCAGAAGATACCACTTCAGTCGAGTTGGTATAACCGATTTGACCTTGCAGGCTAGAACCGATTGAAATCTGACGAATGTATTCATTCACTTCATCACGATCAACGTCTTGACCTAAAGTCAGGTTAAGAATCGCAAGAGATACGTTTGGTGTAGGTACACGTACAGAGTTACCTGTCAATTTACCTTGAAGAGCTGGAAGCGCTTTCGCTACTGCTTTCGCTGCACCAGTTTCAGTAATGACCATGTTCAATGTTGCAGCACGACCACGACGGTCTGCTTTATGGTAGTTATCGATCAAGTTCTGGTCGTTCGTGAACGAGTGAACTGTTTCAACATGACCATTCAACACTGTGTATTTGTCATGCAATACTTTCAGTGTAGGTGTAATCGCGTTAGTCGTACAGCTTGCAGCAGAGATGATCGTATCTTCATCAAGGATATCCGCTTGGTTTACACCGTAAACTACGTTCTTCATGTCACCTTTACCAGGTGCAGTCAGAATCACACGAGCAGCGCCCGGGCATTTAAGATGTTGAGCAAGACCTTCAGCATCACGCCATTTACCTGTGTTGTCGATCACAAGTGCATTGTTGATACCGTATGCAGTGTAATCTACTTCAGAAGGATTAGAAGCATAAATCACTTTGATGAAGTTACCGTTGGCAATGATTGCTTCGTTTTCTTCATCTACAGAAATTGTGCCTGCAAATGGACCGTGAATAGAGTCACGACGAAGTAAAGAAGCACGTTTTTCCAAATCACCATCAGATGATTTACGAACAACGATTGCTTTTAGGCTAAGACCACGACCCAGACCTGATTGACCAATCATCAAACGCGCCAGGATACGACCAATACGACCGAAACCATAAAGAACCACATCTTTATGTTCTACAGCAGCAGCATTACCTTCGATCGATTTAACAGCGTCTGCAACAAATGCATCGATGTCGCCGCCTTTTTCTTTAAATTCAACAGCAAGTTTACCCAGATCAACTTCAGCAGAACCGATGTTTTCTACTTTAACCAATGCTTCAAGAATTGGGAAAGTATCAACTACAGAAAGTTCAACGTCCAGTACGCGAGTACGGCGGTGTGCTTTCAAAATCTGAATCACAGAACGGTTAATTAAAGAGCGACCATAAACTGTAGCTACAATATTTTTTTCACGATATAACTGGCCAACAAGGGCAATCATACGTTCCGCAAGTTCTTCACGGTTTTTCCAGCGACCTTGGTGTTCTGCATGGAGGGCAACAATAGTGTCTTTGCTCACAGATACGTCCTCTAATTAATTGTAAATCTAAGCATAAATTTCTAAACCCGACAATTGTAATGGAATTGGTCGCAAGTTTGAATCAAAAGCTCGTTGAGACGGGTAGTTTTTAACGTATATTCACTATAAATTTCAAAAATAGTTGTAATTAGCTGAATGATTTTGCATCCGAAAATGCTAAAGACCACTATTTTTCAATACCTAGTATAAATTTGTTAAATGTTGTTTATTCAAACAAATCTAAAGTTCAAAATTTAGCGTCCCACCCTGTTCAGGCTGGATTCTACTCCCTGCTGAAAAATTCATGTCCAGACTCATTGAGGCATTGAAGTTTTCTACATCAAAATCATCATAGGTTTCGGGCAAATGAATGAGCAAAGGTAAACGGGTCAGACCATTGTCCCCAGAGGGAAAAGCATAGTGGCGATCAACCTGCTGTAAATGCTGCAAACTTTCAAATTCCAGAAATACGCTACAGTTTTCATGTGTTCTTGGCACCTGAATAATTTCCAGAAACATACTGCGCTTTAACTGCTGTAATTGGTTGAGCGCGGTATCAATCGCCTCATCGAAATTATTCTTACGCCATAACTTTTTAAATACGGATTTTTTCTCTTCATCCGCTTTTTGCCGCTGCAGTGTATTAATATATTTTTTCAGATCCCGGTATTGCTGTACATTTTCAGAAATCGTATTTTGAATATCCAAAACAGCCTGCTGTGAACGCTGATGCATGACTTGCCATTCATTGCGATATGTAGGAATAAAGGTTTCCGCTTTACGCTTTTCCAGTAAACGGATAAAAGCCAGCAGTTTATATTCAAAATTCTGGATGTACTGATTAAACATGAAACCCGGCTGGGACTTGAAATCGCGGTAATAGGCCAGAATTTCTGTAAATATTTTATGGACATGCAGATACAGATAATCAAACTCTTCAATATGCGATAAATGATCACGAATGGCATCCCGCATCGGCAAAAGCAATTCACGCGTCATAATTTCTTCAAACTGTTTCAAGTGACGTTGTGCCACCACATCGGCATTTTTCTCTACGACTTGAATGGGCTCAACCAGTAAAGGCAATAACTTCTGTTCAGACACCTGTTCCAGCGTATGCACGATATCGATTACATCCAAATGAATCTGACTCTGTAAAGTTACCATCCGCTGCATCTGCGATTTCAGGGTTTCTACCACCGCTTCATCCATATCATCCTGGAGGTCCAAAATCAGGATATTCAGGTAGACCTGATCTTCAAGTGCACCTTTTTCTTCAATCAGGAAACGACGAATAGAATACGGGTTTTGCTGCACATCCATCACCGGCGCAACAATAAATAGAAATTGCGAGGTACGGACAATATCAAAATGACGAATCTGCTGCTCTTTAATCAGGAAATAACGGAAAAGTGGATGCGTCATTTCTGCAGTCTGTTTTTTTAATAGCGGCTTATACCAATAACCCAACAATTGCTGCTTGATAAAAACTTCAATAATAAAGCATTTGATTTGCTGTTCAGTGAGCTGACGCACCCCCTCAACCGGTTGTAAGCGAAGACCACGAATAATTTCAGCAGCATTTAATAAAAATGTACGACGCAGTTCCAGCTTTTCACGCTGCATCTGAAAATTTTCATTGACGTCAATTTTATCGATTTGTTCCAGGACGTTTTCTAAGTAGTCCGCAATTTGCAAGCTATCATTCAAACCCTGCAAACTTTTCAGTGACAAGCCAAAGGTACTAGCATAGTAACGCATCCGGTCATTGAGAAATTTTTGGCTAAGACGTTCTACCGAATGTTGAGCCTGATAGCGGTATTGATCCATTTCCTGATCCCAAAGAATTTTCTTGGGCTTTAAAATCTGAAAATCAATACTTTCTTTTAATTCTGGTGAAACTTCTGCCAGAATAGTACGAAGCTCTCGCTCCCAATTTAAATCCAGACTTGGTTCCAGTTGTGATAAACGTGCACGTAACTGATATGGAATCGCAATCTGTGACATGTTTATCCCCTTAATATATCGAAAACATTATTTTAAACAAAATGGTAGATGATTTTAAAAATAATCAGGTCAATATTGTCTGACGAATATAATGCTTATGCAAACCACATTATTCATTATTTTTTCTGATTTTTTCTAGCTGTGCGGCTTTATTTGCCAGTTCATATTTCTTCAACTGCTGGTGTTTTAAATGCAATATTCCTTCCACAACCAGTAATAAAACAGCCAACCAGATTGGAATATAGGTCAACCACTCACCTGATTCCACGCGCTCGCCCAATGCCATCGAGGCAAAAGCGAGTAGTACCGGTTCCAGATAACTTAATAACCCAAAGATCACAAAGGGCAAATATCGGCTGGCCAAAATATAACTACCCAAACCGAGCGCACTTAAAAAGCCTAATCCAAGAACTGCCAGAATCAAGTGGGAATGATTCAATATAAGCGGCATGGAATCGCTATAGATAAAGCCCAAATAAAATGCCACCGGCAAAATCAGAAATAGATCCCACCAGAATCCACCAAGATGATCGGTCGCGAATTTACGCCGCATAAAAAAATAAAGTGGATAAGCTAAAGCGACATAAACAGTTTCCCATGCGATTGAACCGATCCGCCAGATTTCATGTCCTACTCCCAAAACTGCCAGAGCAACAGCAACCATCTGGAAGGATGATAATTTTTCTTTATAAAGCACACAGCCGACCAGCACCATCACCAGAGGCAGGAGAAAATAACCGAGTGAGACTTCGAGGCCACGCCCATTGATAGGGCCCCATAAAAACAACCACAATTGTGTAGTACATAACAGCGAACTAATCAGCAACCAGATCAAAAATGAAGGCTGTCGTAATACCCGCTTAAAAATACTGCTGATATGTTTCAGATCACCCGACCACCACATGAAGGCTGTGAGGAATGGCAAGGTCGCCAGCATGCGCCAGGCAAAGGTCTGCTCACTATCTAAAGGCTGTAAAAAAGGCGTAAATACATAGAGCACTCCAAAAACCACGGAGGCCAAGACAGATAACGCGATGCCTTTATACATATTTAAACTCTACTTTCGTTCGCCGGCATTATAACGATTAGTACAATAGAAAGCTTGATGCTTCATCTATTTAAAATGTAGTCATCTCTCGATGTTAGATTGTCTTTCGACACGTAAAATAAAAAACCATGCTGTAGCATGGTTTCCATTAAGACGATCTTTTTATCTTTGAGTTTGTTTAGTATGAATTACATCACTCAGGTCATAACCCACCGACTGTGCATATTGTAAATATTCATTTACCACATTTTTATCCAATTGAGGATCACGTGAGAGTATCCACATATATTTGCGTTTAGGCTCTCCGACCAAAACAGTTTGATAATTTTCATCCAGTTTTAAGACCCAATAATCGCCACGAGCGACCGGAATCCAGCGAATAAAGTCCGGCAAGAAACTGACTTTTAATTTGGTATTTTGCGGTGGATTTTGCACAAATGCCTCGCCCAGCGACTGGGTTTGTTCACCATCTTTTTTAATGCAGCGGTTATCCACCACGATATTGCCATTTTCATTTAAAGTATAGGTCGCTGTAACATCACGATCACACTTATTTTGAAAATACAAAGGCTTGCGTGCTACTTCGTACCATGTTCCCAGATAACGGTCCAGTTCAACTTTCTCAATGGTCGGTAATGGCTCCTCTTTCGCATAGGCCATGGTAGCGGCGCCCAAACCGAGAAGAACCGCACTACCCACCGCAATTTTTGCCAGCTTTAATCCAGTACGTGAAGATTTTTGAGTTGTCATAAAGATACCTATTGCATGTTCACAAAATATTTATTTAAAAAAATTCTGTTCATACAATAGCTTTATCCAATTCCTAAATTTGTTACATTATGTTTGGTTTGTGATTGATTTTACGTCATTTAAATAAGATTTAATGCAACAAAAATCAATCAAACATCTGGGCTTTTAAACGCACAATTTCATCACGCATACGCGCAGCCTGCTCAAACTGAAGCTCTTTGGAAGCTTTCAGCATTTCCTTTTCAAGCTTGTTAATGTGTTTCGCAAACATTTTCGGATCTGCCATGATATGCCGCTCATCGGCACTGATCGCACGTGCCTGATCCGAGACTTTCAATTCAATTGAATCATCATCCAATACTTCACCAGTATCAATTTCCTTGATCACCTGACGCACTGCACTGCGCGGCGTAATGCCATGTTCTTCATTAAACTGAATCTGCTTGGCACGACGACGATCCGTCTCATCAATGGCTTTCTGCATCGAATCAGTAATGCGATCAGCATACAAAATCGCCTTACCTTTCAGGTTACGCGCAGCGCGACCAATGGTCTGAATGAGAGAACGCTCAGAACGCAGAAAACCTTCTTTATCGGCATCCAGAATGGCGACCAGTGACACTTCCGGCATATCCAGCCCTTCACGCAGCAGGTTAATCCCGACCAGTACATCATGCACCCCAGTACGCAGTTCATGAATGATTTTGACCCGCTCGACGGTATCGATATCCGAGTGTAAATAAGCGACCTTAATCCCATATTCTTTCAAATAAGAGGTTAAATCTTCAGCCATACGCTTCGTCAAGGTCGTAACCAGCACCCGCTCATTAATATCTTTACGCAGATTAATTTCGGAAAGCACATCATCGACCTGCGTCAGAACTGGACGAATTTCAATTTCTGGATCGATCAGACCGGTCGGGCGTACCACCTGCTCGACAATCTGCTGGGACTTTTCCAGCTCGTAACGTGCGGGCGTTGCGCTGACATAAACAGTCGTCGGCACAATCCGTTCCCACTCCTCAAATTTCATTGGCCGGTTATCCAGCGCGCTTGGCAAACGGAATCCGTAATTGACCAGATTTTCCTTACGCGAACGGTCACCCTTGTACATGGCACCAATCTGCGGCACCGTCACATGCGATTCATCAATAATCAGCAAGGCATCATTAGGAATATAATCGAACAAGGTTGGTGGTGCTTCACCCGCAGGACGGCCCGACAAATGCCGTGAATAGTTTTCAATGCCGTTGGTATAACCCAGTTGTTGCATCATTTCCAGATCATAGCGTGTGCGCTGCTCGATGCGCTGGGCTTCCAGCAGCTTGTCATTTTCACGGAAGAACACCAGTCGCTCTTTGAGTTCGTCTCGGATGGTTTCAATCGCACGGGATAAATTGTCTTTCGGCGTAACATAATGGCTTTTAGGATAAATAGTGACGCGAGGCACTTTACGAACCATTTTCCCGGTCAGCGGATCAAACCAGCGAATAGAGTCAACTTCATCGTCAAACAGTTCAATCCGGATCGCATCCTGATCCGATTCTGCCGGAAAAATATCAATAATTTCACCGCGAATACGATAAGTACCGCGCAGGAATTCCAGTTCATTACGCGAATACTGCATCTCGACCAGACGGCGAATAATATCATCACGGCCAATGCGATCGCCTTCCACCACATGCAGCAACATGCTCATATAGGCATTCGGATCACCCAAACCATAAATCGCAGATACCGATGCGACAATAATCGCATCACGCCGTTCTAATAATGAGCGGGTTGCGGAAAGGCGCATCTGGTCAATATGGTCATTAATTGCAGCATCTTTCTCGATAAAAGTATCTGAAGATGGAACATAGGCTTCTGGCTGATAATAATCATAATAACTGACAAAATACTCAACGGCGTTATTCGGGAAAAACGCTTTAAATTCGCCGTAAAGCTGCGCAGCCAAAGTTTTGTTATGCGCCATGACAATGGTCGGACGTTGAGTCTGTGCAATGACGTTGGCCATGGTATAGGTTTTACCAGACCCGGTAACCCCCAGTAAAAGCTGGTCATGAAAACCCTGTTCAATGCCTTTAACCAGCTTTGCAATGGCTTGGGGCTGATCACCTGCTGGTTGATAACTGGTCACTAATTCAAAGGGTTTTTTATCACTCATAGCTTTCGCTGACTTCGCTGCGGATATAGATTTGATTTATTATGAGGGTAAATTGGAATTACTCAATCCCTGCTTAGGTTTCTGTTTGGTAAAATAAAACAATATTAGCATTCATTATTTGTTAGCGCTTGACTCACTCTCTAGTTTGAAAAATCATCAATAAAATATACAGTTACAAAGGGAATAAATACAGAAAAAACCAAGCATTTTCAGCCAGCAGCTTTATTTGGGCGTACTCGGCATCCTGTTTTGGATCATGGGTGGAATATTGACCTATCTGTTTGGCTAGTCCGGCACAATTTTGCCTTGACCCCTATTCATTTCACGGGCAACATGAAGATCAGGATGGCCTAGAATAGACAATTATGACTTACCACTATCACGATGAAAGTATTGTTAAATCCCTTCCGGAAAATACGGTTTTTGTTTTTGGCAGTAACTTGGCTGGACAGCATGGTGGTGGAGCTGCCAGAACGGCACTTGAGCATTTTGGTGCAGTCATGGGCGTGGGTCGTGGCTGGGCGGGTCAGAGCTATGCTATTCCAACAATGAACGAGCATTTACAACAAATGCCGCTCTCACAAATTCAACACTATATTGATGACTTTAAGATTTACACCAAAAATCATCCTAAAAATAAATATTTTATTACTTCCTTGGGCTGTGGGATCGCAGGTTATAAAGTCGAGGAAATTGCACCGATGTTTAAAGGCATCTCACGCAATGTAATTTTCCCACAATCTTTCCGTCCTTTTGTCGAAAAGCCGCTGCCAAAATTAAGCGCAAATTTCTTACATACCATATTTCGCGATTCAGTCATTTTAACTCCGGCCAGCGATGAATTGATTGAAGAACTCCCTTTGACCGAAAATGAAAAAAGTCTGGCGAGAATTATTTTAAATACCCAGATCTATCCGACCGACAGCAATGGGCGGGAACGTGTCTTTGAAATTGAAGATATCCTGCACAACCTAAATACCAAGCTGGTCGATTTTCAGAGCCATTCAGAAGGTGCCATGTTGTTTGGAGGCGTGATTTTAGCACTACTAGAACTTTATAATATTAACGAGAAAGATTTTATCGATGTCTGGCAAGGTGAGCGAGAAATTGCGCCACCGAAACCGGAAAATAAAGCGCGTAAAAGCATTCGTTAGTGCTATCAAAATATCTTTCAAAAAAAGCCAATGTTTAAATTGGCTTTTTTCTGGGCGGCTAAAATATCGAATATGAAATCAATTAGGCCTGGATTTTATTTTGATTGGCATTTAGAGAGCTTAAATATTTCGTTTGCTTTATTAAGAATAAAATTGAAAGAGATTTGGATAAATTAGAGCACCATTTTCTATTTGCTCGAAAAATAAATCAAATATTGCTCACCAACTCCCTAAAAACTTCCACAAAAAAAGCCATGATTTATCATAGCTTTTTGAGTCTGATCGATTAGCGTTTACCCATTGAACGGCGCGTACCACGTGGTGGCATCCAGGTACGGTCAGCATAACGCTGTGGTCTTGGTCTTAAATCTTCCAGAACTTCTTCTGCAGCATTTTGCTCTGCTTGCTTGATCGGAAAAGGTAAATTAACCAGGGGCTTTTTTTTGGGAGGAGTTTGGGTGCTCATGTGATTCACTCAATAATATATGCAGCTATTGTACAAAAAAACTCAGTCGACTGGGTAGCAGGATCTTGGATAAATTCATATGCTCTTGTTTTGGAAAAATAAAAAATCATCCCATGATGATAAATGCTTGAATCAATGCAGCCTAAAATTTACCTAAACTCTCCTCTATATCTTCCATGATAAAAATTCATAGGATTGAAATTTTAACGCTCTCAAGAGTAAATTTCCTTCATTTTTATACTTAAGCTAGTCAGATAAAAATAATGATTTTTACACACTATACATTTCTTAAAACTCAAGAGATATAAACAAAAAATATACAGAAATTACCAATATTAACCATCGATTGACTTTTGACCTGTTGTTCTATAACTGAATTTTTTAATGTAATTCACATAATTAGTTAACTAGAAAAACGAATAAACACACTGGACATGGAGTTCCAAATCAATGAAAACATTGCTGGCATGTATGGCAGGCCTAGCCACTTTACCTATGGTCGCGCATGCAGATTCCCCTTATTTTAGCTTGCAAGATGGAGATGGCTTTAAGCGTTTCTCGGTATCAGTCGGTGCATTGCATGTGATGCCGCAAGGCAAGGCCCAGCCCTTTAAAGTGAATACTGCTGTTAAAGAAGGCGAAACATCACAAGTAGGTGATATCTCAATTGACTCTGTGAAAAATAATCTTGATCCAGACATGGACCCAAATCTTTCCTCTGTTTTTGTTAATATTCTGGATCGACTTGGTACAGAAACACTGCCTGCAGAGTTAAGTGGGCGAGCTGAAATCTATGGACTGGAAAGCTGGAATAATCCTGGTACAGGCCTGGAAGCGGATGATGTCACCACCTTAGGCATTATGACCAATTACTATTTTACCGATAATATTTCTTTTGAAATGAAAGCCGGTATTCCACCTAAAGTAGACTTGCAAGGCAGTGGTAAAATCTACGCGCCTTTTTCTGCGCTTGCGACTCCAAGTCTTGATTTAATTCCACAAATTCCAGGTGGAATTGATTTACCTGGCATTGAATTGAAAAATGATATTCTCATTACTGATCTGGAAGCTTATGGGCCGGCGGCTTCTGCCCGCGCATGGACACCTGCCTTTGAATTCCAGTATCACTTTGGTAAAACCGGGGTCAATAAATTCCGGCCTTATGTCGGCTTAGGTGTCATGTATGCCTATTTCAATGAACTGGAAATTAACTCACGTACCGAGCAAGACCTGATTGCTGCCGGACATATGATTGCCAATATCAAGGAAGGAAAAGCTGGTGCTTCTCTGGATGGCACGCCAAGTTCAGCCAACCCGAAAGTTGATCTGGAAGCATCCGATGCTTTCGCGCCTGTGGCCACGGTCGGCTTTAGCTATGACTTTAATGAAACCTGGTTTGCAGTCGGTTCAGTCTCTTATGCACATCTGAAAAATGACACGACAATTACAGTGACAGATGCAAATCTAGGTGAGCTGATTCGCTCTAAAGCCGATATTGAAGTCAATCCGATTCTGGCCTATGCCGGGATTGGGATGCGTTTCTAAGCTCAATATCCGATTTTTAATTAAAACGGCTTCGGCCGTTTTTTTAGGCTTAATATATTGATAAAAAAAATTTATCTTTTGATCAATAGATCTCTTGCGAAAGTAAAAAATTGTTTATACTAGCCCCATGAAATATGAAAATTTAACTAGATTTAATGATGGGGAATTTAAAC
>NZ_JAMXXM010000026.1:0-36368 GCF_024129715.1 Acinetobacter lwoffii | reverse complement strand
CGTGCCATTGAAAAAATATAGAAATGAAAAGAGCTTAAAGGAGGATTTTAAGTATTTAAAACCAATTCTTCAAATGAGGACACGCCCTAGTGAGTTTTCTGAAAAAGCCTTGCTAAATGGGTGCAGGGAAAAGCATTTTTTCATACAATAGCCGCACCTCGATATAGGTGCAAATAATGAGTAATACCATCCCTGATTTTCAAGCAGATGAATTTTTGTTAGACCATTATGTAGGCAAAACGCCGCTGGTGCGTTTACAGCGTCTGGCAAGTCACACTCAAGCTACAGTACTCGCGAAACTCGAAGGCAATAACCCAGCAGGTTCGGTCAAAGACCGTCCGGCCTATAATATGATCATGCAGGCCGAGAAGCGTGGGCAGATCAAACCGGGTGACACCCTGATTGAGGCAACGAGCGGAAATACGGGGATTGCATTGGCGATGGTCGCAGCAATGCGTGGCTATAAAATGAAGCTGATCATGCCGAACAATATGAGTCAGGAACGTAAGGACGCGATGCGTGCGTATGGTGCCGAGCTAATTGAAGTAACCAAAGAGCAGGGCATGGAAGGTGCACGTGATCTTGCTGCTCAAATGCAGAATGATGGTGTGGGTCTGGTGCTGAATCAGTTCGGAAATCCGGACAATGTCGAAGCGCATTACCTGACCACGGGTCCAGAAATCTGGCAGCAAACCGGTGGCAAAATTACCCATTTTGTCAGTTCTATGGGTACCACCGGCACCATCATGGGTGTGTCGAAATACCTGAAAGAAATGAATCCTGATATTCAGATCGTCGGTTTACAGCCATCTGATGGTTCAAGCATTGCCGGAATCCGTCGCTGGCCAGAAGAATATCTGCCAACCATTTTCGACCGCAGCCGAGTCGATCGCATTATTGATATTCCACAAATCGAGGCTGAAAAAACCATGCGTAAGCTGGCACAGAAAGAAGGCATTAGTGCCGGAACCTCTTCTGGTGGGGCAGTGTGGGCCTCGATTAAACTGGCGGAAGAACATCCGGATGCAGTGATTGTGTGTATTATCTGTGACCGTGGTGACCGTTACTTGTCTACAGGGTTATTCTCTGTACAAGATCCTGAATAATTATTTGAGCACTGTTTTATGCGCCTGCCTGTTTTAACTTTCGATATTGAAACCCAAACCGATCTCAAATCAGGCGCGCATCTGTTTGGTCTGGACCTGCCCGAAGCAGATCTGGATCAGGCCTTGACCAAATTACGCCGTCAGGATTCAGGCTCGGATTTTCAGCGTTTGCCGCTGCATGAAATCGTCTGTATTTCCGGTTTGTGGATGGATGAGCAGGGCATGAAGCTGTTTTCGTTTAGTCGAGAACAGCATTCTGAAGCAGAAATTTTGAAAAAATTCTTGTCGATTTTTGACAAGCGCCATCCGACTCTAGTGAGTTGGAACGGCTCACAGTTTGATTTACCAGTGATTTTATACCGCGCCATGTATCATGGGCTCTCTGCACCGAGTCTGTTCGATCAGGGCGAAATTGATACGCAAAAGCGTTATAATAACTACCAGAATCGTTACCATCATCGTCATGTCGACTTGATGGATGTGATGGCCATGTTTCATGCCCGTCATTTCCAGAAGCTGGATGATGTTGCACATTTGCTGGGCTATCCAGGCAAGCGCGGTGACGGAGCCTATCGGGTTCCGGAATATGTCCGCAATCAGCAATGGACCGAACTAACGTCTTATTGTGAAGGTGATGTCCTGAATACCTGGCTGGTGTATATCCGCTGGTTGCTGTTAAAAGGCCAGCTGTTGCTGCCGGATTATCAGCATCTGCTGCAAAGCACGATTCAATATTTGCAGACTCAACCGCAACATGCGGACTTTTTATCAGTCTGGCGTGAAACTTCACAACGAACTGAATTTACCCAATTTGATTTTCCCATCTCCACACCCTAGGTTTTCATGAAACATCGAGCACAAGCACGTCCTATCCAGCAACCCGAGTATATTTTTCAGGTTGAGTCACTATCGCATGAGGGACGTGGCATCGCTCATTATGGTTCACATCCGGATCATCCGCAGCATAAACATGGCAAGAAAGTCTTTATCCGTTATGCCTTGCCGGGTGAAACCGTGCGTGCCCGCATTACCCGCGAAGTTAAGAAGCTAGAAGAAGCCGACAGTCTTGAATTGTTGAGCGATGCTTCTGAGATTCGCGTGAAGCCGGTGTGTCCACATTTTGGGATTTGCGGTGGCTGTAATATGCAGCATATCGCTGCGGATGCGCAGATTGAACTGAAACAGAATGTGCTGAAATCGCATCTTCAGCATTTTGCTGGAATCCAGCCCGATCAATGGCTACCGCCTTTACGTTCACAACGTGAAGATTATCGCCGTAAAGCGCGAATCGGGGTGCGTTATCTGCCTTCCAAGGATCAGCTGGTGTTGGGCTTTCGTGAAAATCAGTCCAACAAACTTACGCCGATTGATCGCTGTATGATCTTGGATCGCGAGTTTGGCTCGGTTACACGTCTTAAACAATTGCTGCAAGGTCTCAATGGCAAGGCCGACATCGGTCATATAGAATTGGCCATGGGGGATCAGGACATTGCGCTGCTGGTGCGTGAAACTGCAAAATTATCTGCTGCCGATGTCAACCAATTGCGCGAATTTACGTTACAGAAAGGCTGGCAACTCTATTTGCAGCCTGCTGGCAAAGAAACGCTCTCGCGGATAGATGATCCAGAAGCATCTGCACGCTTACACTATGGTCTTGATGACTTTGATGTGAAATTCGGCTTTAATCCTCTGGACTTTACCCAGGTAAATTCAAGCATTAATCCGCAAATGGTACGATTGGCATGTGATTTGCTTCAGCTACAACAGGGTGAACGGGTTCTGGATCTGTTTTGTGGATTAGGAAACTTTTCTTTGCCGTTGGCGCGCTGTGTTGGTGCGTCGGGTCAGGTGATGGCGGTCGAGGGAAGTGATGAAATGGTTCGACGTGGTGCGGAAAATGCCAAAAACAACGGTATTGCACAAATAGCGTTCTATTCACAAGATTTAACCAAAGATTTCTCGCACCACACTTGGGCAAAGCAAGGTTTTGATGCATTATTAATCGACCCGCCACGTGCCGGGGCAGAAGAAGTGATGCATTATATCCCTCAGTTTGGAGCTAAAAGAATCGTTTATGTGTCATGTAATCCTGCGACACTCGCCAGAGATGCAGGACTCTTGGTACAACAGGGCTATCGTCTCACCCAAGCGGGCGTGATGGATATGTTTACACATACTGGACATGTGGAATCAATCGCATTGTTCGAAAAAGAAAATCAAATAAACGATTAAAGAAATGATGTTTTTAAAAGTAGGAGACGGGTATGGTCACAGTACGTGAGCAACTCCCTGGACGACTCAATGAGTTGTCACAGGAGACGACTGTAGAACATGCCGAACAAGCACACCAGGATCTGACTGAATGGTTGGATCGGGTTCGTGGCATATTAGATGGCGCACCTTTAACGCAGCTCGAAGAAGTCGCCCACTTAACATTAGAAAGAGAGCTGCAAAGTACGGTTCAGCACCGCTCCAATACCTTTTATACTGGTATTGAGATGGCGGATATTCTGGCGCATCTGCATGTCGATGAAGATACTTTGTCCGCAGCCATGCTGTATCGTGCTGTTCGTGAAGGCGTCATGCCACTCAGTGAAGTATTGGAACAGTTCGGCGAACAGGTGCATAGCCTGGTCAAAGGTACGCTTGCCATGGGTAAGCTGTCTGAGCTGATCGAAAAAAATAAACGCCTGGAAGATCATTTCAATAATAACCAGCGTGAACATCTGTCTGGCATTTACAAAATGCTGATCTCGGTCACCGAAGATGTACGGGTTGTTCTGGTCAAGCTGGCCGAACGTACCTATGCCTTGCGTGAACTGGCCAATTCCTCGCGTGAGCGTCAGGAACGGGTGGCCCGAGAAATTCTGACCATTTACTCGCCACTGGCACACCGCTTGGGCATTGCCCAGCTGAAATGGGAGCTGGAAGATCTGGCTTTCCGTTATCTTGCGCCGGAACGTTATAAAGAAATTGCTTCCTTACTGAATGAAAAGCGTCTGGAGCGTGAACAGTATATTCAGTTTGTGATTGATAAATTACGCAATGAATTGGCCGAACATGGTATCGAAGCTGAAATTAATGGCCGGGTGAAACACATTTATTCGATTTATCGAAAAATGAAAAGCAAGAACCTGAGCTTTGACCAACTCTATGATATTCGTGCTTTACGGGTACTGGTGAAAAGTGTACCGGAGTGTTACCACACTTTAGGTATTGTGCATCAGATCTGGCGCCATATTCCGCATCAGTTTGATGACTATATTACCAATCCGAAAGCCAATGGTTATCGTTCTTTACATACTGCAGTGATTGCCGAGAACAAGTCACTTGAAGTGCAGATTCGTACTCATGCAATGCATGACGAAGCTGAACTTGGGGTGTGTTCACACTTTAATTATAAAGAAGGCGCGAAAACTACAGATCGCTCTTTTAACCATCGTCTACATTCCTTACGTGCGGTACTTGAGCATTATCAAGAACGCAATGAAAGCAGTGCACATAAAGAATCTGAAGATGAAATCGAGAATTTTGAACATATTCAAGATTTTGAAGGCTTCGAAAAGATCTATGTGTTTAGCCGTGATGGCGATATCAAAGAGCTACCACGTGATTCGACCGTACTCGACTTTGCTTATCATGTGCATACCGAGGTCGGAAACAAGTGCTATGCCGCACGGGTAAATCAGCGCTATGTGCCGCTGACCTATACTCTGAAAACCGGTGAACAGGTTGAAATTCTGACCAAAAAAGACCGGGAACCGAACCGGGACTGGCTGGTTAATTCGCTGGGTTATATCAAAACTGCCCGTGCGCGGGACAAGCTGCGCCACTGGTTCCGCCAGCAAGATCGCAGCAAGAATCTGGAAGTTGGCCGTGAAGTACTGAACAAGGAACTATCACGTCTGGCAATTCACCCGAAATCGATTGATCTGAGTGATTATTGCAACCACTTCAATGTCAAAACCGGTGATGATATTCTGGTCAATCTGGTCAATGGTGATATCAGCCTGCATGCCCTGATTAATCAGGTGAATCGTCACATGCATCTGGATCAGGACGAACCTGAACTGGTGCTAAAACCTGCCCTGAACCCGCGTGCCAGTCATACACTGTCAGCGCACGGGATTCTGATCGATGGTTTGGATAACGTGGAACTACATGTCGCGCAATGTTGCCAACCGGTGCATGGTGAATCGATTGCTGGCTATATCACTCTGAATCGTGGTGTGAGCATTCATAAAGTCGCTTGTCCGGACTATGTGCGCATGATTACCCAAGAGCCTGAACGTGCGGTAGAAGCCGACTGGGAAATGCAGCCGACTCGTGGTCAAAGTGTGCAGATTGTGGTGGAAGCTTATGATCGACGCGGTTTGCTCAAAGATCTGACGCAAGTAATTTTCTCGGATCAGATCAATATCCGTCAGGTGAATACCATTTCGGAAGCGGATGGTATTGCCAATATGAAGCTGTTGATTGAAGTCAAAGGTCTGGCACAACTTTCCAAGCTTTTGGCTCGTCTAGAGCAGCAGCCGGGAATTATCAGCGCACGCCGTCTGGTACAGGGTACTTAATTTCCCTTATGTAAGTTTAAAAAGCCTGCAATTCAATTGCGGGCTTTTTTATTGTAAGGTATTTAAATTACATGCATAAAAAAATAGACCAACAGACCGAGATGAGCGCGACTGAAATATTTGAACGTAGACGAAATAATCTGGCCAAGGTCATTGATCTGCTGATCGAGACACAGCAATTTAAAACTGGCAAAGAAATCTGTGAGCATTTCGGCTTGTCTGCATCGTATATCGCTCAATTGCTGAATAGCAAACGCCAGATCGGCGAGAAAGCAGCAAGGGAGCTGGAACAACAACTGGGTCTAGATGTGCTCATTCTAGATCAGTCGACTGAACCAAAAGTTGAATTATCTCCAATTCCAGCGCAAGGTGTACTGTTGCAAATGCAGGTGGTGCAACAGCAGGCATTCGCACTTATCTCCTTGGATTCAGCGCTCTCATTCAATCAGGATATTTTTCATCTGCAAGCACAGCATTATGCGATTTGGGTAGCAGGGCCGTATTATTTTCCCAGCTTAAAACCGGGCTGGTGGCTGGTTTGTGACAAACAGGCCGAGTTATCCACTGCAGGCATACTCTGTGTGTATCTGCTCAATGGCTTGCAGCTCATTTTGCAACTGGTCAGTGAAACTCAGGATCATTATGAATTTCAAAGTCTGGATGAAAGCAGAAAGGTGGTTTTCCAGAAAACTGATATTGAGAAAATCCATCCAGTCATTGCGATTATTCCCGCTGCCACATATTCAAACGGCAGAAATAATTCAGCCCATCATAAGACGGGCTGAACGATGAACATGAAACAGAACAGATTATGGAATCTGGTTCTCGTCTTCAAATTCTGGTTTCACCTGAACAATAAAGTCCTGACGGTTTAGACCACGCCACAAGGCAAAGGCCGTACCGATATAGATGGACGAATAGGTCCCGACAAAGACACCAACAAACATCGCGATCGAGAACCATTTCAGACCATCGCCGCCCATCAGCATCATGGCAAGCACCACCAGCAATAAGGTCATAGAGGTATGAATGGTACGACGCAGCGTTTCAGTCAGGGCAATGTTAATGATTTCGACCGGTTCTGCACCACGAATCTTACGGAAGTTCTCACGGATACGGTCAGAGACCACGATATTATCGTTCAGTGAGAAACCGATGATTGCAAGGAGTGCTGCAAGTACAGTCAGGTCAAATGGCCATTGCATCATCGCAAAAATCCCGAGGGTAACGACGATATCATGGAACAGTGACAATACTGCACCCATAGCCAGCTTGACCTCAAAGCGGATGGTGACATAGACCAGCATCAGCAGGAGCGCAAGTGCCACAGCACCGCCAGAACGGACATAGAGCTCATTACCGACCTGTCCACCGACGACATCAACCTTCGGTACTTCTGCCGCATTATTTGGCAGTTGAACTGCGGCTGTAACAGCTTTGGTCAGGTCTTCAGCTTCGATATCTTCCTGAACCGGCATACGCACCATCAGGTCACGTTCAGAACCTAAAGTCTGAACCACAGCATCATTAAAGCCTGCCTGGTTCAATGCCTTGGAGACATCTTCAGGTTTGACCGGATTGGTATAGTTTAATTCGGCTGCCACACCACCGGTAAAGTCTAAACCGAGGTTCAGGCCTTTGGTGGCAATAAAGAAGATACTCGCAACGGTTAAGAGGATTGAAAACAATGCCGCAGGCATCGCAATCTTCATAAACGGAATAATGCGTTCGTCTTCCGGGCGACCGTACTGTTTTTGATTCAGTTGAGTATTTTCAGTCATCAGTGATCTCCTTAAATGCTCAACTTTTTCAAGTTACGTTTTTTGCCATAAATGAGCTGTACCACGGCACGCGTTACTGTAATGGCAGTAAACATCGAGCAGACAATACCAATCATCAGGGTTACGGCAAAGCCTTTGATCGGACCTGTACCAATCGCGAACAGAATGAACGCCACCAGGAATGTGGTCAAGTTCGAGTCGAAAATGGTGTTATAGGCACGATCATAACCGGCCACAATCGCCTGTTTTGGCGAAGCTCCCCATTTCATTTCTTCCCGTATTCGTTCACAGATCAGTACGTTGGCATCGACCGCCATACCGATGGTAATGACGATACCGGCAATACCCGGAAGGGTAAGGGAAGCGCCAATCCAAGACATGACTGTCAGAATCATCGCCAGGTTAAAGACCAAGGCAAAGTTGGCAATCACACCAAACAGACGGAAGAATACCACCATCCAGATGGCGACCAGAAGGAAACCGATCTGAGTTGAAAGTACACCTTTATCGATGTTTTCTTGACCCAGACTTGGACCAATTACACGTTCTTCAACAAAATACATTGGCGCAGCCAACGCACCTGCACGCAGCATCAAGGCAAGTTCAGCAGCTTCTTGCGGCGAGTCCAGGCCAGTAATACGGAACTGAGAACCCAGTACTGCCTGAATGGTTGCAGCGTTAATGACTACAGATTCAGTATACGGGGTACGAACTTCAGTCTGAGTGCCGGTCGCAGGGTCTTCCACATAATTAATGCGCTGCTTGTTCTCGATGAACAAGACGGCCATACGTTTGCCGACCGCATTACGGGTGGCATCCGACATCAGTTTGCCGCCTGCGCTGTCCAAGGTAATGTTAACTTCAGCACCGCCTGTGTCTTGGCTAAAGCCACTTGATGCATTCTGAACACGTTCACCGGTTAAGATACGGTTACGGTTCAAGAGGAGCTGACGACCACTGTCCAGTGACTCATAAGCAAAGACTTCTGTGCCTGGTGGCAATGCACCCGTTGCCTGACCGGTATATGGATCAATATATTGATCATTCAGGTCAGACACCAGACGGAACTCGAGGTTCGCGGTACGACCTAAGACACGTTTCGCTTCAGCGGTATCCTGCACACCAGGAAGCTCAACCACAATACGGTTGCTGCCCTGAGTTTGAACCAGTGCTTCTGCCACACCTAACTCGTTAATACGGTTACGTAAAGTGGTCAAGTTCTGATTGACAGCATAAGATTCAATTTCTTGCTTACGCACATCAGTATAGTTTAGACGTAAGGTCGAACCGGTCTCGGTCGCAACAGCCTGCTGGGTAAACTCATTGCCATTACGGCGCAAGAAGTCCATCGTTGCAGAACGATCATCATTGTTGGCAAACTGCATCACAATGGTGTTGTTGCTTAAATTCAGGCTATTAAATTTCAGGTTGTTATCACGCAACTGACGACGTAGATCCGTCGCAGAGGTTTCCATGCGCTGGGAAATGGCCTTGTCCATATCCACTTCAAGCAAGAAGTGAACACCACCACGTAAATCCAGGCCGAGCTTCATTGGTTTGGCACCAATTTTTTGCAGCCATTCTGGGGTGGTCGGGGCAAGGTTCAATGCAACCACGTAATCATCACCTAAACCACGACGTAAAGCCTCTTTAGCTTTAAGCTGCGATTCACTTGAATCTACACGTAATAAAGCTGCATTGTTGCCAAAGCTATTGTCATGGGTGGCAATATTTTCAGTTTTTAAAATTTGCTCTGCTTTTTGTACGATGCTTGCATCAATTTGAGTACCGGCTTTGGCACCCGAAATCTGTACAGCAGGTTCATCTGGATACAAACTTGGCAGGGCATATAAGGTACTGATCACCAGGACAACCAGGATCAGTACATATTTCCATGCTGGGTAACGCATTCGTTTTCTTCTTAAAATGAAAAAGTCGTGCGAGGGCACGACTATTTTTGATTAAAGGTTATTTAAAGTGCCTTCAGGGAGGACTGAAATCACACTTGCACGTTGAACTTTGACTTCTACACCACGGCTCAATTCAACCACTGCGAAGTCACCTTCAATCTTGGTGATTTTGCCCATTAATCCGCCTGCAAATACCACTTCACTGCCAACGCCAAGGCTGTCGACCAAAGCACGGTGTTCTTTGGCACGTTTAGATTGAGGACGCCAGATCAAGAAATAGAAGATTGCAATAAAAACAGCAATCATCAAAAGGTTCGCCATCATGCTTGGTTGTTGTGCAGCTTCACCTGCAGCGTGAGCAGTCGAAATAAAAAGGCTCATTACATTTTCCTAAAATAAAAAACTGGTGATCAACTCGATAATAAATTGACATATTCTTGCAATTTACATTGTCTTTTTCCTCAGCGCAAATACTGATGGATTAATCTTGCGGACAAGGTGGCACTTCCAGGCCACGGCGGGCATAAAAGTCATGAACAAATTCGTCAAATGTACCGTTGTCTAATGCATCACGCATCGCTTCAGTCAAACGCAGGTAATAGCGCAGATTATGAATCGTACCGAGCATAGAGCCGAGCATTTCTCCACATTTCTCAAGATGGAATAAATAGGCACGGGTAAAGTTCTGGCAGGTATAGCAGTCGCAATGCGGATCGAGTGGACTCTGGTCATGACGATATTTACTATTACGGATCCGCACCAAGCCGTCTGTCACAAAATAGTGACCGTTACGTGCATTTCGGGTTGGCATCACGCAGTCAAACATATCCACACCACGACGTACCGCTTCCACAATATCTTCAGGCTTGCCGACACCCATCAAATAACGCGGTTTGTCTGCAGGCATTTTTTCTGGAAGATAATCCAGTACCTTGATCATTTCCTCTTTTGGCTCACCAACGGACAGGCCGCCAATCGCATAACCATCAAAGTCGATTTCTAGCAGGCCTTTTAAAGATTCATCACGTAAATCTTCATACATGCCGCCTTGAATAATACCGAACAGCGCATTACGGTTTTTCAGCACGTCATGATGCTGGGTTTTACAGCGTTTGGCCCAGCGTAAAGAAAGTTGCAACGATTTTTGCGCTTCTTCATGCGTCGCAGGGTACGGGGTACATTCATCAAAAATCATCACAATGTCAGAGTTCAGCGTGTGCTGAATATCCATTGAAATTTCAGGAGATAAAAATACTTTTGAGCCATCAATCGGCGAGCGGAAGGTTACACCTTCTTCTTTGATTTTACGCATTGCGCCCAGACTGAAGACCTGAAAACCGCCTGAATCGGTCAAAATGGGGCTATTCCATTTCATAAAGCCGTGCAGGCCACCATGTTCACGAATCACATCCAGTCCTGGACGTAGATACAAATGGAAAGTATTGCCCAGAATGACTTGAGATTTGATCTCTTTAATATCGCGCGGCAACAGGCCCTTGACCGTACCATACGTACCCACAGGCATGAACATCGGGGTTTCCACCACACCATGTTCAAGCGTTAAACGACCACGACGGGCACGGCCCGACTGACCTAATTTTTCAAACTTCATAGGAGTTCCACATCAAGGCGAAAAAACAGTTCGCTGATTGTTATAGCTAAAGGGCGCTATTTTCCTTGATTCTTACACTAAACGCCAGCATTGTAGAGCATTCGCTCTGTAATTTTATTTATCGCTGAAGCTAGGGAACATCCGTAGAAATGGGTGGATGTACAGAAAACTGCTGCAAACGCTGCTGGATATCTTCCCGGCTGAGGGCGCAGCTGCCATCCGGTTCTGAGGCCATTGCGGCGATATGCTGGATCAGTTTCTGGATATAAATATTGCTATCGACAAAATAGGATTCCAAGGTCAGCAAATAGGCATCTTGTGCCACTTGCAGATAATCATAAGGTTCCATCACCAGCATCTGCTCCAGATCAATCAGAATATCCTTGTCGTTTTGCGAGAGTTTCAAGCGTTTCTGCATGGCAGGTAAATGAGTAGTTTGTCTGGATGCCAGAAATTTCTGTAAATGAATATGGGCCGGATTAAGTGTCTGCGCGGATTGGCATTCAAATTCGACTTGGGTCGGCAGGCTCATGAAAAACAGGATGCGATCCAGATCCAGACCATAAGCCTCAGAAAGACGATATTTGGCCTGTTTAAAACTATCCAGCAATAAATCCAGATGCGTCGCGTGCAGCTGTTTTTGCTGTGCCAATACCGGATGGCCAAAGCTGTGCTGGGTTTTAAAATAATCGGCCAGCAAGGTTTTAAAGGGAATGAGTCCAGAGTGGGGCAAAGCATGTGCCCGATAACGCCATTTCCGGACATTCCAGCGATCCTGTTCCGCCAGATATTGCTGAGGATCTTCAGGATCTTTAAAAATACTGCGTTCAGTCGAAATGGCCAGATCATCCAGCAGTAAAAATTCGTTAAAGACCAGACTGCAGGCATAGATTTCATCATCCTGATAATGGTCATATAGCCGATAAAATTCCTCGACCAGCGTCTGTTGCAAGTGCTCTAAATAATCCAGCATAATTTTTATTCTTTATTTTATAAGTTTTAGATAGGTACAGCCGCATCCTTGGCTATTTTTATAATAAGTTAATGCGCCAAGGATGCAAAATTTTATCAGATCTTGCTGTTCACTCAGTGAAAGTTCGGACGGTAATCAAAATTCTGGGTCACGCTTTGATCACGGAATGGACGTACCACTTTTTTTCTGAGCAACATATTGTTAATGATGTTGTGTGGAAAAATCTGGATCTGGTTGTTAAACAGCTCGACATTGCGATTATAAATGGTAATCGCAGCACCGACATTTTCATTCTGTTCTTCAATTTCAGCCATCATTTTCAGATAGATGTCATTGGCTTTCAGTTCCGGATAATTTTCAATCACCACATTCAGGCTATGCATCAACTGTTTATTCAGACTTTCAATGCGTTGCAACTGTCCAATATCGGCATCCTTGATATTCAGGTTCATGATGTTCTGACGCAGTTCGGTGACTTTTTCTAGCGTGCCTTTTTCAAAACTCGAGTATTGCTCGACCAGCGGTTGCAGCCCATCCAGAATTTTCAGTTTTTGTCGTTCATAACTGGCGACATCCGACCAGGCGCGAATCGTGGCGTTGTGATGACGGACAATACTGTTGCGGATCATGATAATCGTGACAATCAGCGCCACAATGATCAAACATAAAATCAAAAATCCCATCCGAGATCTCCCCAAGCTATATCTATATTTAAAAAATGATGCGAAAAATTTATTTTAAAAACTGCAGCAGATCATGTTGTAAGTTTTCGAGCTGTTTTAATTTAAACGTTCTCAGGTGACCGCGCAATGTGGAAATATCGCTAATATTCTGCTGCTTGCTCGATACCTGAAATAAATCATGTGGCCCCAGATAGCACAGCATCTTGTTTTCCGGGTGAAACAGTAAATCACCCTGACGCTGTTCAAAAAAATCGGCCAGTCGTAGGACAAAACCTGGACTGAGTAATTTGGCAGTTTGCAGCGGATCACTACCATAAAAGCTTAAGCGCTGATTGGTGCGAATATCGCTGCTGTGCCAGGGATGGCTATAAGGATAATAAAATTTCTTTCTGGAAGTCGTAACGGCCAGTCCCTGAATCTGGATATCAAACACAAACACGCCCCACAGGTCTTCATGGACCTGCATCAGTTTGACTGGCTGACCTTCCTTGTTTCGGGCCTGCACTTCATCAATATAGTGGTATTGGAAGAGTAGTACCTGATGTTGCTGGCCGTTTTCGTCTTCCCAGACCGTGCTGGCATAACGTTGAATTTCATTACTCAACGAACCTTGGTTGAATACTGGAAATAATTGTTTTAAATGCCGGATAAAGTGTAGGGGATTAAGTGGCATAGAAATATGCTGTGGTTGTTTTTGAAAGGCAAGCTGATATTTCTTGGCCAGTGCTTGTTCTTCCAGAAAAGCAATGACTTCCTCTAAGGGCTGCTGCTGTTCGTAGCAAATATAAGCCCAGAAAATACAGAGACAGCCGAGAAAAACACTGCTCTGAATCCAGATATTTCCCGGCGCAATAAAAATGCTGCCAATCAGAAAAAGCCCAATTCCGGCAAGCGCAAGCGGCAGGTTATTTTCAAACTTGAGCGTAATCGGGCCATTCCAGGGATGCAGCCCATCCAGCAATTGCTGATGCGTTTTGGCCTGTTGACCCAGATCCCAAAGCCGAGCGATATTTTGAAACACCACTGCATTTTTCTTGCGGCGAATATGAATGGACTGTTGTACAGACTCGATCGGCATGGATAATGGTTCTCGCTTATTGTGCCTGATCAACCAGCATGGCATCGCCATAACTGAAGAAGCGATACTTGCTGTCTACCGCATGCTTGTAAGCATTCAGAATATTGTCACGATTGGACAAGGCGGACACCAGCATTAACAGGGTCGATTCTGGTAAATGGAAGTTGGTGATCAAACGATCGACCACTTTAAACTGATAACCCGGATAAATGAAAATCTGGGTATCACCTGTCCAGGCTGCCAGTTCACCGTTATGTGCTTGTGCTGCACTTTCGACTGCACGGGTGGCAGTCGTGCCTACAGAAATGACTTTATTACCACGCGCTTTGGTCTGACGAATCATCTCGACCGCAGTTTCAGGGACATCGCACCATTCACTATGCATGATGTGATTTTGAATATCATCGGTACGCACTGGCAAAAAAGTACCTGCACCAACATGTAGGGTCACAAAAGTTTTTTGAATCCCTTTGGCTTCCAATTTTGCCAACAGATCGGCATCAAAATGCAGGCTGGCAGTAGGTGCTGCAACGCTGGCCAGTTTGGTTGGGTCATTAAACACGGTTTGATAACGTTCAGTATCAATCTCTTCCGCTTCACGGTTGAAATAAGGCGGAATCGGCAAGGCGCCGTATTGATCCAGCACATCGAGAATTGGTTGTGAAAATTCTACAATAAACAGATTTTCATGACGGCCTTGTACGGTCACTTTCACTGCATCCAGGCCAATAAAAAGTTCTGCACCGGCTTTCGGAGTGTTGCTGGCCTTAATATGACAATAGGCAATAAAGCGATCTTGCATACGCTCAACCAGCACTTCTACCGCACCGCCTGAAGCACGTTTACCTTTTAAACGGGCCTTCATGACTTTGGTGTCGTTTAATACCAACAAGTCGCCGTCTTCAAGTAAATCCAGAATATCGGTAAATTGATGGTCATGATATTGACCTTGGGCATCGAGGTGCAACAGGCGAGAGGCACTGCGTGTTTCCAGTGGGTAGCGAGCAATCAGCTCATCGGGGAGATCAAAATTAAAATCAGAAAGTTGCATGATGATTTACGCTAAAAAAACTGCGGCTAGTATAAACTTTTTTCTTTTTTATGGCGGGAATTGCTCGATTTTAAAACGAAAAAATGCGATTTGTTTTAAAAATAAACAAATGAAAATATTCTGCGTTGACAGTGCTGAGAAATCGCGTATTATACCTTTCATCCACTCCCGAGGTGGTGAAATTGGTAGACGCGGCGGACTCAAAATCCGCTGTCAGAGATGACGTGTCGGTTCGAGTCCGACCCTCGGGACCAAAATTCTAAAAAACCCCAAGCACATTCAGTCTTGGGGTTTTTTATTGTCTGAAAAATAATAACCTGTTTCTTTTTATCTGCTCTTCAAAATTATCTTCTTGATTTAAAAGATAGCTTGTGAAAATAACACTGCATAGAACTGCTTAAAAAATGGATTGCTTCAGTGATTGCGATGCATGAATCAGATATAAAAAACCGGCGCCTAGACGCCGGTTTTTCTACATTACTGACTCAGTCAGTTTTGCAAAAGCTTAGATCGTTTCAAGCGCTGCATTCAAAGTTGCACTTGGACGCATCACTGCATTTACTTTCTCTTGATCAACTGCGTAGTAACCGCCGATGTCTACTGATTTGCCTTGAACTGCTGCAAGCTCAGCAACGATTTTCTCTTCATTTTCAGCTAAAGTTTTTGCAAGTGGTGCAAATTTCGCTTTCAATTCAGCATTTTCGTCTTGAGCAGCAAGTTCTTCAGCCCAGAATTTCGCCAGGTAGAAATGGCTACCACGGTTGTCCAATTCGCCAGTACGACGAGAAGGAGACTTGTCGTTATCTAGCAATTTACCAGTCGCTTGGTCTAAAGTTTTAGCAAGTAACTTGATGTCGTCATTGCCTTCTTTAATACCCATTTCTTCTAAAGATACCGCCAACGCCATGAATTCACCGAGTGAATCCCAACGTAAGTGGTTTTCTTCAACTAACTGCTGTACGTGCTTAGGAGCAGAACCGCCTGCACCTGTTTCGTACATGCCACCACCTGCCATTAATGGCACGATTGACAACATTTTCGCAGATGTACCCAATTCCATGATCGGGAACAAGTCAGTCAGGTAGTCACGCAGGATGTTACCTGTTACAGAAATAGTATCTAGACCGCGAGCAACACGTTCAAGCGTATAACGCATTGCACGTACTTGTGACATGATCTGGATGTCAAGACCAGTGGTGTCATGATCTTTCAGGTATTTTTCAACTTTCTTGATCAGTTCGTTTTCGTGTGGACGGTACGGGTCAAGCCAGAAGATTGCCGGCATGCCAGAGTTGCGTGCACGAGTCACAGCAAGTTTCACCCAGTCGCGGATCGGTGCATCTTTCACCTGACACATACGCCAGATATCGCCTTCTTCCACATTTTGAGACATTAACACTTCACCTGTTTCTAGGTCAGTGATGTTCGCAACACCTGCTTCAGGAATTTCGAAAGTCTTGTCATGTGAACCGTATTCTTCCGCTTTTTGTGCCATCAAACCAACGTTCGGTACAGTACCCATGGTTTTTGGATCGAAGTTGCCATTCCATTTACAGAAATTGATCATTTCCTGGTAAATACGTGCGAAAGTTGATTCAGGCATGACTGCTTTACAGTCGTAAGGCTTGCCGTCAGCGCCCCACATTTTACCGCCACCACGAATCATTGCAGGCATAGAAGCATCTACAATCACGTCGTTTGGTGAATGGAAGTTAGTGATGCCTTTTGCAGAATCAACCATCGCTAAAGCTGGACGGTGTTCTTGACAAGCATGTAAATCAGCAATGATTTCTTCACGTACAGAGGTTGGTAAAGTTTCAAGCTTTTCGTAAAGACCCGCCATACCGTTATTGACATTAATGCCAAGCTCATCAAAAAGCTTGCCATGTTTTTCGAATGCTTCTTTGTAGTAGATTCTTACACAGTGACCAAATACGATTGGGTGAGACACCTTCATCATGGTTGCTTTAACGTGTAAAGAGAACAGGATGCCTGCTTCACGACAGTCTTCAAGTTCTTTCTCGTAGAAGTCGCAAAGTGCTTTCTTGCTCATGAACATTGAATCGATGATTTCGCCGTCCAGAAGCGCAACTTTTGGCTTAAGAACAATCGCTTCACCAGACTTGGTGATCAATTCCATTTTCACATCACGTGCGCGGTCTAAAGTCATCGACTTTTCGCCGTGGTAGAAGTCACCTTCGTCCATGTGTGAAACGTGAGTTTGCGACCACTGTTTCCACTCGCTCATAGAGTGCGGGTGTTTTTTCACGTAGTTTTTAACGGCAGCAGGTGCACGACGGTCTGAGTTACCTTCACGTAGAACAGGGTTTACTGCTGAACCAAGACATTTGCTATAACGTGCCTTGATTGCTTTTTCTTCTTCAGTGGTCGGGTTTTCAGGATAGTCAGGGATTGCATAGCCTTTAGACTGAAGTTCCTTGATACACGCTGTTAGCTGGCCAACAGAAGCACTGATATTTGGGAGTTTGATAATGTTCGTGTCTGGATCTTGTGTAAGACGACCTAGCTCAGCTAGAGTGTCAGGCACCTTTTGCTCTTCGCTTAGGTAATCTGTAAATTCGGAGAGCACGCGCACAGCTACAGAGATGTCACTTTTGACGATCTCAACGCCAGCTGGCTTAGTAAAGGTCTCAATGATCGGCAGCAGAGAATAAGTCGCCAGTAATGGCGCCTCGTCGGTCAGTGTGTAAATGATAGTTGACTTTCCACCAGCCATATATAGCCCCTTGCGTTGGATTGAGTTTCTGAGGACCGAACTTTTGGCCCAGCCTCTTTGAACCGATTTGCTTAAATAAAAACATTGAGAGTATCGTCTTTCAGCGCATTTCAGTCAACGAAATATGCCTTTAGATTGAAATTTGGGCGAAAATTTGTACAGATTTGTGCGGTTTAGTCGTGTTTGTATTTTGTACAAAAAAATAATCCTCTATCGCTGTAAATCCTGATGAAAATGATCGGAAATGATTCGCTAGCCAATTGTATTCACTGAAAATGGTTTTTTGATCCTGACACAGGCTTAAACTGATCCTCGATATGGAGATGGATACCGAGTGACTGGATGCTGTTTGCGCAAATTCAGTCAGGCTGATGATGCAAATTTGTCCTTGGCAGATGGCTACATCATCATGGAATAGCTTTGCGCTATACTGGCAAGCATCAATGAAATGATCTTAAAGATTGACGCTAACAAGGAAATGTAATGCCCAGCCTGTTTATTGTGATGCTCGGTGGTCGTCATGCCCGTGCCAATACAGAAGTTCATGATGTGGTGTTGGCAATAGGAGAGAGTCTGGAAGACACCTATCCGCAATTAAAAAATGCCTGGTTTGCGGAACAGAAAGGTTTGCATATTGATGCCTGGGCGCAAATCAACGGGCTAGAGTTCGAGGGCAAGTCCTATACGCTGCAATTTACTGATGCACAGCCACAGCAATCCGATGAAAAACTTTGGCTGATTAATCTGGGTGGTTATGATCCACGTGAGTTTGGCGAGTTGCATCGTTATGTGCTGGTGGTTGCGCAGAATGCTATGGTGGCCAAACAGCGCGGTAAAGTTTACTTCGCCCGGCACTGGCAAAAACAGCATACCGACCGTGTGCTGGATGTGGATGACTGTATTGCCATTGACCAGGTTTATGGTCGTTATGTACAACTGCTGGAGGGCAGTTTTAGTGGCAATCGCTGGGAAAATACTTATCTCACGATTTAACGCTGTTTGTGATTGAATTAAACCTGCGGCTGGCTTGATGATTCGATAAGCGGTTTAAAAAATCTCTTTATCAAAATTTAATAATTGGCATAATACTGCCAAGGAAAAACAGTTTTGACTGAGATGGAATGTCTTAAATGGATTTAATTCAGGCAAATGGACAACCGCGTTATGGACGTTTCAAGGAGCTTCCAAAAAGTATTGACTATCAGGCATATCAATACAAGAATCCTTATGGTCATGTGCTGTCAGGCTGGCGTAAGCATCTAAAATATAAAAAATTCAAATTCTGTAGTATTCAGCACGAGCATTATACGATTGGACTGGCGATTGCCGATATCGCATGGGCAGGGCATGGTTTTGTCTATGTCTATAACCATATGAGCAATGAAGTGCTGGAATGGAATGCAATTAATTTCCTGTCACGCAACACTGTGCTGGATGAACAGCCGCTGTTTAATCATAGTTATTTTCACAAGTCACCTTTTCAGATCGATATCCAGCATGCCAACGGCGTGCGTTATATCAACGTCAGCAAATATGGCGAGATTAAACTCAGTGCCCGGATTTTTTGTGCTGGCACAGACCCGCTGAGTATGTGCAGTCCGACTGGCATCAACGGCTGGACCTATACCCAGAAACTGACCACTTTGGGCTGTGAAGGCTTTTTCATTAACAAGCAGGGGCAAACCATCCAGTTTAATGAACGCAGCTTTGCCTCATTAGATGATACGTGTGGCTTTTTACGCCCGGAAACGGCTTGGTTCTGGCTGTCCTGTAATTTCTGGGATGTGAACCAGAACCGGATCGGCATTAATCTGGCCTCAGGCGTGAATGAAAGCTTTGGCAATGAAAACTGTCTGTGGATCAATGGAAAGATTTATCCATTGACCGATGTACTGTTCCAGCAGGAATCTGAAAACCAATGGACGATTCAGTCACTGGATGAAAAATTGAATCTGATAGTGAGTACAGGCTGGCGCCGTTATGAAAATCTGAATTTACGTCTGGTGGGGAGCCAGTTTAGTCAGTGGCAGGCCAAGGTTTCCGGAACAATCCAGCAGGATGATCAGGAAATTATTTTACTGAATGAATATGCCTTGCTTGAGCAGCATTATGCCAAATGGTAAAAGTGCAGGACATAAGACCTAATTTAAAAGCCTTCAATTCTGAAGGCTTTTTGATTTGAGCTTAATCTCTGGCGGCCTGCCAGAAGGCTTCACCGGCCTGAATCGGGTCATTGGTTTCGGCTAAGGTTTTTACCCAGACATCATATTGCGCAATAACCGGATGCTGACTAGGATGGAAGTCTTTTTTAAACCAGTCCCGATATTGTGGGCCCATGCGGGTCAAGGTGCCGTTACGGCCAAACAACCAGGGCAGTCCTTTCAGGTTCATTTGCAGACGCTCTAAGACACTGAAGCCATCATGTTTCAGCATGACATTGGCGCGATAGGCGGTATAACTAAACATCAAAAATGTCGTACTGAGCAGGGTCATTTTGCGCATCCATTCAGGTGTTTTTGCGACCTCTTTCATCACGTCAAAAGCCACATCACGATGTTCCATTTCTTCAATCGCATGCCAGGCAAACATGGCACGTACATAAGGATGGCCGTCTTTTAAGGTGGATTTCTGACCGTAAAAAGTTTCAGCCATCAGCGCGGTCAAGTGTTCTGCCGCTGCCGTAGTTGCAATATTGAACTGTGCTGAACGATGTTTGAGGTCATAGGCGAACATATTATTTAAACGTTCGATAAAATCATCGACGGGCATGCCTTGTTCACGCATCAGCTGGTTCATCTTTTCATGGGCAATGCCGTGCTGTGCTTCCTGACGAATAAAATCTGCCACACGTTGTTGCAGTTCCAGGTCTGTGATCTGATCGCGGAACAGGCGCACACTTTGAATAAAATAACGCTCGCCATCTGGAAAGGTCAGGCTCAAGGCATCGAACATGCGGGTCAGAAAGGGATCGCCGCCAAACCAGTAGCGCGGAATTTCATCCAGTTTAAAATCAAGCTGGGTCCGGACCACGGGCTTTATTGAAGATTTTAATACTGCATTCATCTTAGAAGTTCTTTTTTGTGACGATGCTGACAGTATGTCGGGGAATGCCGTAATTGTTTTGACAGTGCTTGCCAATTTTTATACATTTTATGCCAAATGAAAATAAAACTGCTTAGACTAAAGCAGGCAGCGGGAAGCGCGCATGCAAGAAATTAAAATATCCAATGGTTATATTCAGCTTTGGGCGACTTATCTGCGCAGTCTGCAAATTGAGCCTTTGGAAGCTGACTTTCTGCAAGATGTACATGAAGCGCTTGTCCCCCTGATTGATCAGCCTTTTGCCACGCAAGTGCCGCTGGAATTATTAAATCAGCTTCTGTTAAGAACCCGGCAATATTTAAACTGTCCGCAGCTGATTTTCGAGATCGTGCAGGTCATTCGTCCAGAACATTTTGGTGTGCTCGGTTATATGGCTTCGCGAAGCAGTAGCGTTTCGGAAATGATCCGCCATATTATGCGCTTTCAACGACTGGTGATTGATGGCAGTGAGTTTGTACCTTTGCAGTTGAAACAGCATGAACACAGTATTGAATTATTTTGGGCCTATCTGGATGAAAAATATAATCTGCTCAATGAGCTGACCATGGCCGCGATGGTGCAATTGGGACGCGTCATTTTGCAGGATCATCAACTGTTACTATATTGTGTGCGTTTTGCTCATGCGCCTGATATGGCGAAAATTCATTATCAAAAGTTTTTTGCCAGTGAGGTGAGATTTTCTCAGGACTATTATGGCATAGAACTGGATTTGCAAGGACTGGCACATGGGTCTGAGCAGGCAGATCCGATGCTGTTGCAGCTACTGGTTCATCAGGCAGAACAGGCGATTGCCGCCAAGCCACCACTTGAGAATCACCTGGAACAGGCGCAGCAAATGATTGCCGAACAGCTCCGTACCCGGCATCAGGCGATTAAAGTTGAACAGCTTGCCCTGCAGTTGCTGATGTCGACCCGGAGTTTGCAGCGCTTATTCAGCACCCATGGCACCTCATTTAAAAAACTGCTGGAACAGCAGCGGATTAAACGTTGCGAGCTGCTGTTGCAACAGGGACTGGGGCTGAGGGAGATCGCCGAGCAGCTGGATTACTCTGATCAATCGGCTTTGGCACGGGCCTACAAGGCAGCCACCGGACAGACATTGTTAGAGCGCAAAAGGCAGTTACACCAACAGCGAAGCTAAAAAAAGCGACCCAAACAGGTCGCTTTTTTATTTGAAGAAAATGGTGAGGTTAAGCGCTGGCTTTGATCTTGGAGAATCTAAATGCAATCGCCGCAATCGCAAAAATGGCCAGAATCCAGCAATAGTACACACCACCAATCAGTTCAACCGGCGAGATTTTTGCAATGGAACAGGCCAGTAGTAACTGTGCGCCATAGGGAATCAACCCTTGCACCACACAGGAGAAAATATCCATCAGTGCTGCAGAACGCTTAGGATCCACGCCATATTCTTTGGCAACTTCACGCGCCATATCACCCGACAGAATAATCGCCACGGTATTATTGGCCACAAAGATATTCGAAAACACCACCAGAAAACTAATCCCGATTTCACCGGCACGTTGCTGACCGACTTTAAACAGACGAGTCAGGCTATAAATACGCTCGATCAGCCAGCGTAAACCACCTTCACGTTGCATGATCGCCGAGAGGCCACCCAGGAACATCGACAATAACGCCACTTCAAACATGCCGACAAAGCCCTCATAAATGGAAGTATTCAGTTTGAGCAGATCAAATTCAGCTGTGGCAAACAGGCCAAACAAGCCGGAAAGTAGCACCCCAATGCTCAGCACAGCCAGAACGTGTAAACGGCTAAAGGCTAAAATAAATACGGCGATATAAGGTAAGACCAGAAGCCAGTTGAAGTCCCTGTATTCCACTGCATTGCTACTACCGCTACTCAACACGTAAATCAAAATAGTCACGATTGAGGCTGGAACCGCAATCCAGACATTGACTCTGAATTTGTCACGCAGTTGTACGCCCTGACTGGTCGTTGCAGCAATGGTGGTATCCGAGATCATTGAAAGGTTGTCACCGAACATGGCACCACCGACCACTGCACCAATCGCATAAATCACATCGATATCGGTCACCTGGGTGAAACCAAAAGCGATCGGCGCACAGGCCGCAATGGTGCCCATGGAGGTACCCATCGCCGTGGCAATAAAGGCCGAGATCACAAATAACATCGGCAGAATAAATGTAGGTGGAATCACCGACAGGCCCATCTGCACGGTGGCGTCGACGCTGCCAATGGCGCTACTGACGCTGGCAAAAGCACCTGCCAGCATAAACACCATAAACATCAGAATTAAGTTCGGATGACTGGCACCTCTGAGGAATTCCTCAATGCCCTGGTTGAGTTTGCCGCGATACACTAATGCAGCCAAGATAATCGCAGGCAGGGCAGCGACAGGCGCTTTCACCTGATAGAACGCGAACTCGGTTCCGATCAGGGAATGATAGATCCCGCTACCCAAAAATATGGTTAAAAATACAATAAGCGGCAGCAGTGCAATGGCGCGTGCCTGCACTGTAGCCTCAGAATCAGTCTGCATAGGAGATAAAAAAGTAAGAGAATAGGACTAGTATAAAGCAGGTTTTGCAATTTCAGAAAACTTTAAATGAATGCGCTAACATCTGCATTTTTATTAATTTTTATATGATAAAAATAAGTTTATCTAAATATTCAGGATTTTAGGTAATAGCAAAATTAGGCATCTTTGATCATTGTGAAAAAAATCAAAATAATCGTAAATAGACCCTTCCGAATTGTTTTGAAATCTTCGCACAGGAAATGAAGTACTCGAGGTCGGTATCGCAGACTGTTCATTGGACAAAAAATAGCGTTACAATGCGATGTCTTGTATTTCTACATAGTCAATGCCTCAAGTTTGAAACACGTTAAGGAAAATACCTCTCTATGTCACGTTTAGCCACACGATTTGGACAACTTAAATCTCAACAGCGTAAAGCTTTAGTTTCTTATGTCATGGCGGGTGATCCGCATCCAGAAGTCACAGTGCCTTTGCTGCATGAGATGGTGGAAGCGGGTGTCGACGTGATTGAGCTGGGACTTCCTTTCTCGGACCCGATGGCAGATGGGCCGGTGATTGCACTAGCTGCTGAACGTGCTCTGGCAGGTGGAACCAATACCCTGGATGCCCTGCACATGGTGAAAGAATTTCGCTTGAAAGATCGCGAAACACCAGTGGTACTGATGGGTTATCTGAATCCGGTTGAAGTGATTGGCTATGAAAAGTTTGTGGCTTATGCCTATGAATGTGGAGTAGATGGTGTACTGCTGGTGGACTTGCCACCAGAAGAAGCACAAGGTCTGGGTGAAGTACTGGAAAAATATGATATGGATCAGATTTTCCTGCTGGCACCAACTTCAACCGATGCACGTATTCAACACGTAGCGAAACAGGCCAGCGGCTTTATTTACTATGTGTCACTGAAGGGCGTGACCGGTGCAGCAACTTTAGATGTCTCTGAAGCCGCTGCACGCATTCAAAAGATTAAAGCTGTGACTGATGTTCCTGTAGGCGTAGGTTTCGGTATCAGTGATGCTGCATCTGCGAAAGCGATGGGTGTTGCTGCCGATGCAGTTATTGTGGGTAGTGCGTTTGTAAAGCAGTTTGCAACGCTCGCACCAGAACAAGCCGTTATTGCGACGGTGAATAAAGTCAAGGAGCTTCGAGCAGCGCTCGATGAGTTAGTATGAGTCAACAAGTGAAATCAGGCAAAATTCTGAGCCCATCGACCCCATGGACGGAGCGTACTGTTCCGGGCATTCAGGTACCCGATGAGCAAACGGCATATAAAGCGACATTTACCGAGCCTACGATTGAGTGTCCTGAATGTCATGCATTGGTGACCCGTACTGCCATGTCATTTAATGCCTATGTCTGTCCGCAATGTGATGAACATTTGCGCATGAAAGCCCGTGAACGTCTGAACTGGTTCTTTGATCAGGTACAGACAGAATTGGGTCAGGAATTTATAGCCAAAGATCCGCTGAAATTTGTCGATAGTAAAGCCTATCCAGACCGTATGGCTGAAGCGCAAAAGAAAACCGGTGAAACTGAAGCACTGGTGGTAATTCAGGGTTTGCTGAAAGGCGTACCGATGATTGCCTGTGCGTTTGAGTTCGACTTCATGGGCGGTTCTATGGGCACAGTGGTCGGTGACCGCTTTGTTCAGGCTGCAGAACATGCGATTGAAGCTCGTCAACCTTTGATCTGTTTTGCTGCTTCGGGTGGTGCTCGTATGCAGGAAGGCATGTTGTCCCTGATGCAAATGGCGCGTACTTCGGCTGCGATCCAGCGTTTAAAAGAAGCAGGTCTGCCTTATGTAGTGGTATTGACTCATCCAGTGTACGGCGGTGTGACCGCATCATTGGCAATGCTGGGTGATGTACATATTGCTGAACCGAAAGCGATGATTGGCTTTGCCGGTAAACGTGTGATCGAACAGACTGTACGTGAAAAACTGGAAGAACCGTTCCAGCGCGCGGAATATTTGCTTGATCATGGGGTAATCGATCAGATTGTTCACCGTCATGCATTACGTGATACAGTTTATCGTATCGTTACGAAGTTGATGAATTTGCATTGAACACAGCACCCTTAGCAACAGATTCTTTAAATACATGGCTCGATTATTGGAGCCATGTTCACGTTACGGGTATTGATTTAGGTCTGGAACGGGTTATTCCTGTGGCTGAAAAGCTGGGCGTGACATCTCCAGAGGCCAAAGTGCTGACGGTGGCAGGAACCAATGGTAAGGGTTCGACCACCACCACGCTGGCCGCGATCCTGAATGCGCAAGGCTTCAAGGTCGGGCTATATCAATCCCCCCACGTGTACCGTTTCAATGAGCGTGTTAAATTGCGCGGCATTGAAGTGGAAGATCAGTTGCTGATTGATGCTTTTGTTCAGGTCGATCAGGCTCGTCGCGAATGCGGTTTGAGCCTGTCTTTCTTTGAAGCCACCACACTGGCTGCTTTTGTGATTTTTAAAGATCAAGGCTGTGATGTCTGGGTACTGGAAGTGGGTTTAGGCGGCCGTCTGGATGTGGTCAATGTGGTCAATCCAGATGTGGCGGTAATTACCAATATTGGTCTGGATCATACCGACTGGCTTGGTGACACCATTGAGAAAATTGCTTTTGAAAAGGCCGGAATTATTCGCCCGGATATTCCCGTGGTATTTGGTGGACAGCAACAGATCCCGCAAGCCATTCTAAATAAAGCCCAAGAATGTAAAGCACCCTTGTATGCAATCAACCGGGATTATTTTTATGAAGCCTTTGAAGATGGCCAAAGCTGGGCTTTTGCTTCATCAGGTACGACCTTAAAACTCCCTACAGGTTCACTGGCATTAGATAATATTTCTACCGCCGTGGCCGCCATTCTGCTGAGCGAATTAAACGTCAGCCAGCAGGCAATTGCACAAGGCATTCAAGTAGCAAAATTGCCGGGACGTTTTGAAGTTCGTCAAATCCAGAATAAAACCGTGATTTTTGATGCAGGACACAACCCGCATGGGGTGGAATTTCTGCTGAAACAATTACGAGATTATTTAAATTACAATCAAAAATATAATGAAGTCATTTGTGTATTTTCAATGCTGGCAGATAAAGATATAAATTCTGTCGTCAAGTTATTGAAAGACACGGTGCAATTGTGGAAAATTGCACCATTATCCGTTCCACGTGCGGCAGACGTCACAGTTTTGGCTGATGCTTTAAACGGTGAGGCGGTAGAACAATTTGACAATGTAAAATTAGCTTTTAAATCAGCACTGGATCAAACAGATAATAATCAGCTGATTTTGGTATGTGGATCATTTCATACCTTAGAAGCGGTATGGGAGTATTTGGAAGAATGTCAATGAATAACAAACAGCGCTGGATGGGCGGTGTTGTTTTACTCGGTGGTGGTGTTTTATTGGCAGCATTACTCCTGAAAGGCCAAGATGAAATCAATCAGGACCGTCAGCAAAATCCGGCACAGGCTGCGGAAGTTGAAAATAAAGAGACAGGCAATCATTCGCTCGGTTCTTTGACGGTCGATGTGGAAACAGAAAAGCGTTTACTTGAACAGCAACGTCGTGACCGGGAAAAATCGGTTGCAGAGCAGGAAGCACGTGCAGCCGAATTTTTAGCGATGCAACAGCAGGCTGAAGCAGATGCTGCGCGTAAAGCGGCTGAAGAATATGCTGCCCTGAATGCACACCGCCTAGAACAGCAAAGTTCCGATAATATTCCGCCAGAACTGGTTGAAGACGAACAGGCCAAGCAGAAACGTCTGGCTGAAGAAAAAGCGGTGCAAGAAAAAAAGTTAGCCCAGCAGCAGCTGGACCAACAAAAAGCCAATAGTTCTACTGATGCAGCCAAGAAAGAAGCAGAGCGTAAAGCTGCTGAAAGTAAAGCCGCTGAAGAAAAACGCAAGTTAGAAAAACAGCAAAAAGCCGAAGCAGAACGTAAGGCGGCTGAAGCAAAACGTAAAACCGAGGAAGAGCGTAAAGCGGCTGAAAAGAAAGAAGCTGAACGTAAAGCAGCCGAAGAAAAACGTAAGGCCGACGAAAAGCGTAAAGCTGAAGAAGCTAAGAAAAAGGCTGCAGCCGAAGAAGCCAAGAAGAAAGCAGAAGCTGAACAGGCGCGTAAGTTACTGGAAGGTGAAGAGGACAAGCAATGGATGGTGCAGGTGGCACTGGCAGCGAATGAAGCCAATGCAGATGCTGTAGCAGCCAAACTGCGTGCTAAAGGTTATAAAGTAACCAAAAGCTCAACTTCTAAAGGTGTACGTATCATGGTGGGTCCGTCCAAAGACCGTGAGACTGCAGATGCACTTCGTAAGAAAATTGCGTCTGATGCCAGCCTGAATATGAAATCAGCTTGGGTGAACGATTGGGTGCCGCTAGATAAGCGTTAATTCTTAGTATTAATCAAAGTTTCTGTAGATGGATTCGTGAGTTGCTCGCGAATCCATTTTACATTTTCAGGGGTAAATAAATTTTCAATATTGTGCCAAATGGCATGAAAACCATATCCGCCATGTTTCATTTCCTGTAGTGCCTGCTCAATCGGCCAATGTTCAAAAATAATCCGGTACATGGCGAAACTTGCACCAGTTCGGTCTGAACCGTGATAACAATGCAAGAGCACCTTCTGGTGATTTTGTTGTGCTTGCTGAATCAGTAGCATAATTTTCAATAAATCTTCCCGATCAATTGCCCAGGTATGTATGGGTACATGATGTAGCTGAAAGTTTTCATTGCTCAAAACAAAGCTGTCTTGATCCCATGAACGTAAATTAATAACTACATCGATTTGATGCTTTTTTAATAAAGGAATGAGTTCAGTTGAAGGCTGCTCACTACGATAGACAAAATTGCTGATTTGATGAAAATTATGATTCTGATGAATGGGCTGTCCCCAATGCTGAGGACGTTGAGGTTCAGGCAGGGCCGGCGTGGTCATACAACCTGTCAGGAGGCAGCTCATCAGGATTGGAAATATGCAGATTTTCATACAGAGCATAGATGTTGTTTTTGTTATTTCAAGTTTAAAGTGGATATGGAATTTTGAATATAAAAAAGCCTATCCGAAGACAGGCTGTATCAACAAATCGAATCCGTGGCACGTCAATGTCGTATTCGATAAAACATAAAATCTGGAAAAATAGAGTTTCTCTTATTCTTTACTACGAGCTCCATCTTATCCTGTGCTACGCGCTTCGCTTGTCTTGCGCAAAATTAAAAAGGAGTCCTTTTAATTTGTTGCTCGAAGCATAGCTTCTCACCTTCTTGCGGAATATATTCCTCAGGGCAGAGCAGTGCTCTGCTTATCCTTGCTCAGGATGGGGCGTTAAGCGCAGGTAAGGCGTGACCGCTGTATAACCTTTTGGAAAACGTTGCTTGATTTCTTCCTCATCTTTCAGTGAAGGGATAATCACAACATCATCACCATGCTGCCAGTTCGCAGGCGTTGCTACTTTATGGCTATCGGTGAGTTGCAGGGAGTCCACCACACGCAAGATTTCATGGAAATTACGGCCGGTCGATGCAGGATAAGTAATAATCAAACGGACTTTTTTATTGGGATCAATGACCACTAAAGAACGAACTGTTAGCGTTTCGCTGGCATTCGGATGAATAAAGTCATACAGCTCGGAAACTTTGCGATCCTGATCGGCAATGATGGGGAAATTCACTGTGGTGTTCTGGGTTTCATTGATGTCTTTAATCCAGCCATGATGCGATTCAACATCATCGACCGACAAGGCAATGGCTTTCACGCTACGTTTTGCAAACTCGTCTTTCAGTTTTGCGGTATAGCCAAGCTCAGTCGTACATACTGGTGTATAGTCAGCAGGGTGTGAAAATAAAATGCCCCAGCTATCACCCAGAAAGTCATAAAAATTAATCAGGCCTTCACTGGATTGCTGTTCAAAATTCGGTGCGGTATCGCCTAGACGTAAACTCATCTTTTTAGCCTCAATTGGTCTTTTAGTGTCGAGATACGATTTAATATGAATCAATTTTTTTATGATTAAAAATAGTGTTTTTTGCTTTCTTTATGAGTAAATTGCATAAGTAGGATATCCATCTATCCAGAAGCGCAAAAATCAGTCACTTAATTGACTATGTTGCACAGGGAAAATTTGCTACATTACTTTGCCTTAGATCTTAGGGCTAGAACTAAGGATCAGATTTTTTTAGCGGTTTTACAGCAAAACCCTTGTAGTTCAAATTTCTAGCACCATAATAACGACTAAGAACATATTCATTTGACAAGCAAGATTTAGAGAGTCTATTCATGTTGGCAAGTCTGATCGGAGGAATCTTCGGTACCAAAAATGAGCGCGAACTCAAACGCATGCGTAAAATCGTAGACAAGATTAATGTGCTCGAGCCGACGATATCTACCCTTAGCGATGCAGACTTATCTGCAAAAACTGAAGAATTCAAACAACGATATAATAAGGGTGAAACCCTCGATAAACTATTGCCTGAAGCATTTGCAGTCTGTCGTGAAGCCGCGAAGCGGGTGATGGGCATGCGTCATTATGACGTGCAGCTGATCGGTGGTATTACCTTGCATGAAGGTAAAATCGCAGAAATGCGTACCGGTGAAGGTAAAACCCTGATGGGTACTTTGGCCTGTTATCTGAATGCCATCAGTGGTCAGGGCGTGCATGTCATTACCGTGAACGATTACCTGGCGCAACGTGATGCCGAGTTGAACCGTCCATTATTTGAGTTTTTGGGTTTAAGCATCGGCATTATTTATTCCATGCAAAATCCGATGGAAAAAGCTGAAGCTTATCGTGCCGATATTACTTACGGTACCAATAACGAATTTGGCTTTGACTACCTGCGTGACAACATGGTGTTCTCGCTAGCAGAGAAAAAGCAGCGTGGTTTGACCTATGCCATTATCGATGAGGTCGATTCGATCCTGATTGATGAAGCGCGTACCCCGTTGATTATTTCCGGTCAAAGTGAAGATTCTTCACAGCTTTATGCAGCCATCAATAATATTCCACCAAAATTACAGGCACAGAAAGAAGAGAAAGTGCCGGATGGCGGTCACTTCTGGATTGATGAAAAACAGCGTTCAGTTGAAATTACGGAAGTGGGTTTTGAAACCATTGAAAGTGAATTGATTGAAATGGGCTTGCTGGCAGAAGGCGAGAGCCTGTATTCAGCGTCGAACCTGAACCTGTTGCATCATGTCACTGCAGCGATTCGTGCGCATTATCTCTATCAACGTAATGTGCAATACATCATCAACGATGGTGAAGTGATTATTGTCGATGAAAATACCGGTCGTACCATGCCGGGACGCCGTTGGTCTGAAGGCTTGCACCAAGCCGTAGAAGCCAAAGAAGGTCTGGAAATCCAGCCAGAAAACCAGACTCTGGCAACCACAACCTTCCAGAACTATTTCCGTCTGTATAAAAAATTATCCGGTATGACCGGTACTGCTGATACCGAAGCAGCGGAAATGAAAGAAATTTATGGCCTGGATGTGGTACTGATTCCGACTCACCGTCCAATGATTCGTCAAGACCATAACGATTTAATTTACTTAAATCGTGAAGGGAAATATAACGCGATTATTCAAGAAATTCAGCGTGTGCATGAAGCAGGTGTTGCGCCAATCTTGATTGGTACAGCAACGATTGAAGCTTCTGAGATTCTGTCGGATAAGCTAAAAGCTGCAGGGATCCAGCATGAAGTACTGAATGCCAAACAGCACGAACGTGAAGCCGATATTATTGCGCAGGCCGGTGCGCCGCGTGCAGTGACGATTGCCACCAACATGGCCGGTCGTGGTACCGACATTTTGCTCGGTGGTAACTGGAAAGCATTACTGGCTAAAATTGAAAACCCGACTCCTGAAGATGAAACGCGTCTGAAAGCAGAATGGGATGTTAATCACCAGGCCGTGCTGGATTCAGGCGGTTTGCATATTATCGGTTCCGAGCGTCATGAATCACGCCGTATCGATAACCAGCTGCGTGGCCGTGCCGGTCGTCAGGGTGACCCGGGTGTATCACGTTTCTACCTGTCACTTGAAGATGACTTGATGCGTATTTTCGCCGGTGATCGCGTAGTCGGCATGATGCGTGCCATGGGCTTGCAGGAAGATGAAGCGATTGAGCACAAAATGGTGTCTCGCTCGATTGAAAATGCGCAGCGTAAAGTGGAAGCACGTAACTTCGATATTCGTAAGAACTTGCTGAAATACGATGACGTGAATAACGAACAGCGTAAGATCATTTATAGTCAGCGTGATGACATTTTGGCAGAAAATTCACTGCAGGATTATATTGAAGAAATGATCCGTGAAGTGATGCAGGGTGTGATCGCCAACTATATTCCACCTGAATCGATTCATGACCAGTGGGATATTGAAGGTCTGGAACTGGCGCTACGTGAAGATCTTTCGATGGATATTCCTATCGGGCAATGGCTGGAACAGGACCGTCGTCTGGATGAAGAAGCTTTGGTGGTGCGCATTACCGATGAAGTGCTGAACCGCTACCGTTCGCGTCGTGAACAAATGGGTGGGGAATCTGCAGCATCGCTTGAACGTCACTTTATGCTGAATTCTCTGGACCGTCATTGGAAAGAGCATCTGGCGGCTATGGATTACTTGCGTCAGGGTATTCATTTACGTGGTTATGCGCAGAAGAATCCGGAGCAGGAATACAAAAAAGAAGCTTATAACCTGTTTGTGAACATGCTGGGTACGATCAAATCCGATGTCGTGACAGATCTGTCACGCATCCACGTACCGACCCCTGAAGAGCTGGCGGAAATGGAAGCACAGCAGCAGGCACAGGCTGAGGCAATGCGTTTGCAGTTATCTCATGAAGAGTTTGACGGCTTGCTGGCAGGTGAACATGAGGTGACGACCGAGCAAAATGCTCAGGCGAATCCTGTAGCACCAGTCTTTGAAGCACCGGCAAGTCGTAATGCGCCTTGTCCATGTGGTTCAGGTCTGAAATACAAACAGTGTCATGGCAAGATCTAAACGCTATTAAAAATCAGAGCCCCATGGCTCTGATTTTTTTATGTATGAAGATTTTTCAGAAATTGAATACTGTTTGCAGTCTTAGGAATTAAATGCTATTTAATGGCTCATTCAACACCTCAAAGTGGAATAACCTGAATGAAAAAAGTATTAAAAACGCTCATGATTGCCGTTTTGGCAATGCCTGCCTTAAGTTTTGCACAAACTGCAGCGACCACAACAATTGATAAAGTTCAGCAAGCGGTGGGTACTAACACTGCTCAAGTACAACGTACCGATGCACAAGTGACTGTAGCAAGCCCACGTACCGGCATCCGTTATACCTTTGCCAACCAGAATCGTCCGATTGTGTTGCAGACGGCTGCGATTGCAGCTGCCAATGCGGCAAATGCAGACCGTATTGTTGCTACAAATCCGGCACTTTCTACTGCAAGTCAACAACAGGCGAAACAGGCTTTGCTAAGCGAATCTGGACAACTTGCACAAAATTAAAAATATCTTATTTTAAAAATGTAGAAACCAGTCTTGATGACTGGTTTTTTATTGTGAAAATCCATAACAAATCTCAGGCTGGCTCAGGCTTTGGCTCGATTTTTTGTTGCAGATCAACTAAGCTGTATTTTTCTAAAACTTCAATATTGGACTTTAAAATGGCAGTTGGTGACGTATCTATGCCACAGATGCATGTGGTGAAAGGGGTTAAAATTGGTTCGGCTGAAGCCTATGTGCGCTATCAGAACCGACGTGACCTGGTGATATTTGAACTGGCTGCAGGCTCCAATGTTGCAGGGGTGTTTACCCAGAATGCCTTTTGTGCAGCACCAGTGCATGTATCTAAAGCCCATTTGCAAGCGGGTAATCCACGTTACCTGGTAATCAATACCGGAAATGCCAATGCAGGAACAGGCCCTACAGGCATGGCAAATGCAGAAGCCACCTGTGCCAAGCTGGCTGAACTTGCAGGCGTACAGGCTGCTGAAGTGTTGCCATTCTCGACTGGTGTGATTGGTGAGCAGCTTCCAATGGAGCGTTTGCTTACAGGTTTACAGCCTGCGCTGGATTCATTGCGTGATGATGCCTGGGGCGATGCAGCGACTGGAATCATGACCACAGATACCACTCCGAAAGGTGCGTCAGAACAGTTCGAGCTGGATGGTGTGACTTATACCATGACCGGTATTTCCAAAGGTGCAGGCATGATTCGCCCGAATATGGCGACCATGCTGGGCTATGTTGCGACGGATGCACCGATCAGCCGTGAACTGGTTCAACAGTTATTAACTGAAACAGTCAATGTATCGTTTAACCGTATTACAATTGATGGCGATACCTCAACTAATGACTCGTGTATTTTTATTGCCACAGGTCAGGCCGGTGGTGCTGAAATCACTTCGACTGAAGATCCACGTTATGCAGTGGTGCTAGACGTATTGACACGTACCATGAAACGCCTTGCGCAACTGATTGTACGTGATGGTGAAGGTGCGACTAAATTCATTACCGTGACTGTAGAAGGTGGTGGCAATACTCAAGAGTGCTGCGATATTGCCTATAGCATTGCGCATTCACCGCTGGTCAAAACCGCAATCTTTGCTTCTGACCCAAACTGGGGCCGTATTCTGGCAGCGATTGGTTATGCCGGTGTGCCAAATTTAGACGTTGCAAAAATTCAGGTTTGGTTAGATGATGTACAAATCTGCAAAGATGGTGGTGCGGCAGCAGACTATACTGAAGCAGCCGGTGCACGTGTGATGGCCCAGGCTGAAATGACGATTCGTGTTGATCTTGGACGAGGTCAGGCAAAAGATACGGTTTATACCTGTGACCTGTCGTATGACTACGTAAAAATCAATGCAGATTATCGCTCATAATTCAGATTGTTTATAAAGCCTCCGTTGTGGGGCTTTTTTTATACTTAATGATTTTTAATGACTGGTCAAAAATAGCATTTCGCCAGAGATGACCGGGATGTAGGGTGAAAGGTTCATTGAATAGTGAACCATGAGGGTAGAGTAAGAGTTGTTATGAATGATGCGACCAAATTAATAGACAATGAAGCTAAATCGATTGTGCAGGCGCATTTAGATCGTTTAGGTGTTCCACAAGAACATCAAATGAGCCAGCAGGAAAAATTGGACAAATTTGCACAGATCAAGGCAGAGCTGGAAAAACAGGATGCTGTTTTGGTGGCGCATTATTATTGTGATCCTGAAGTGCAAGAACTGGCTGAACTGACGGGGGGCTGTGTTTCCGATTCACTGGAAATGGCGCGTTTTGGTCGCGATCATCCAGCTTCAACGCTTGTGGTAGCTGGTGTGAAATTTATGGGCGAAACCTCTAAAATTCTTTCACCCAATAAAACCGTGCTGATGCCAACTTTGGAAGCGACCTGTTCACTGGACTTAGGTTGTCCTGTCGATGAGTTTACCGCTTTTTGCGATGCGCACCCGGATCATACCGTGGTGGTTTATGCCAACACGTCAGCGGCCGTGAAAGCCCGAGCCGATTGGGTCGTCACTTCAAGTTGTGCAGTGGAAATTATCGAACATCTGGACAGTCTGGGCGAAAAAATCATCTGGGCACCAGATCAGCATCTGGGTCGTTATATCCAGAAAAAAACCGGTGCAGAGATGTTGCTCTGGGATGGCGCCTGTATCGTGCATGAAGAATTCCGTTCACGCGGTATTGCCAATATGAAAGCACTCTATCCAGATGCTGCGGTTCTGGTACATCCTGAATCACCGATGTCTGTAGTCGAGATTGCTGATGCCGTGGGTAGCACTTCGCAACTGATTAAAGCAGCGCAGACTTTGCCACATCAACGTTTAATCGTGGCTACTGATCGCGGCATTTTTTATAAAATGCAGCAGGCAGTACCGGATAAAATCCTGATTGAAGCACCAACCGCAGGAGAGGGGGCGACCTGTCGTTCTTGTGCGCATTGCCCTTGGATGGCCATGAACGAGCTGGATGGTATCTTGCATGTGTTACAGCATAAAGATCAGGAAGTATATGTCGATCCGGTACTTGCGGAACGAGCAAAGCTGCCTCTAGATCGCATGCTGAACTTTAGTGCCAGACTAAAACGTTAAAATTTGTATAAAAAATGTCTGAAGCGATTGATAAATAAACGCTTGAAGCGTTTTTTCGGTTTTTTTTAAATATAGGTGTTGACGTCTCCGGGCGTCACGCCTAGAATGCACACCGTACCGAACGATGTTCGATACGAAAGCTGAGATGAATCGGAGCATAGCACAGCCTGGTAGTGCACCTGGTTTGGGACCAGGGGGTCGTAGGTTCGAATCCTACTGCTCCGACCAATTCTTCAAGGCAAATGATGTTTGCATCAGTAACGCGCTTGTAGCTCAGTTGGATAGAGCATCCGCCTTCTAAGCGGATGGTCACAGGTTCGAATCCTGTCAGGCGCGCCATTTGGTCGCTTGATGTTAAGAATCAAAATGATGGTGGATGTAGCTCAGTTGGTAGAGCCCTGGATTGTGATTCCAGTTGTCGCGGGTTCGAATCCCGTCATTCACCCCAACTTTTAAAGTTGAAATCGGAGCATAGCACAGCCTGGTAGTGCACCTGGTTTGGGACCAGGGGGTCGTAGGTTCGAATCCTACTGCTCCGACCATCTCCTTCAAGATGGTCGAGATAAAAGATACCGCGTTAAGCGGTTTTTTTTATGCCTGAAATTCAATGTGAATAAAAAATATACAATTGTTATCGGTGGCTATCATGATGAATGCTCGAACCCCTATTAAATTATTTTTCATCTAATAAAACTGTGCATTGAAGATTGCTTTCTTCTCGCATTGCTTCACTTTTAATTTTAATCATTCAACAATTCAACCAGAGTTTATCTATAGAGTGATTATCTTGTTGAATGGAATTTTAATGGATGGAGGAGGATTATATTTTTAAAATGGGTAAGGGATTCCATAGTAAATCTATTTTATTAACTCATCTGTTGTGTTTGATCTGAAATAAAGACAATAAAAAATTTTTAGATAGATATAGCAATTAAATTAACTAGAAATATCCTTTGATAAGTAAATAAACTACTTTAAAACATCAGTAATTGAATAAATTTTGAGTGAAAAATAGAAAAACCTATAATTTTTGTAGAATAAATAAACAGTCGTGATATTTTTGCTGAATTATTTAAAAATAGGGGTTGTATTGGGTTGGGAATCCTGTAGAATGCACATCCATCGGCGGTGATGAAGATTAAAACTTCT
>NZ_JAMXXM010000025.1:0-36553 GCF_024129715.1 Acinetobacter lwoffii | reverse complement strand
ACTTAACTAAGTCACTGTTTTATCAGAAGTTTTAATCTTCATCACCGCCGATGGATGTGCATTCTACAGCATTTCAGAGCCCTTGCAACACCTTTTTCAAGAAAATCATTTTGTATGTATATTTTTTAAGCTTTTCGTGTGTTTTCATTCATTTTTTATACAAATTTGCTTAAATGATGTCTATTCGTGAATATAACGTTTATTATTTTCATACTAATAAGTAGTGCTACTTACACAGAAAAGGCCTCAGGTTACCTTATGCATCGTTCTATTTACTTATCTATATGCTTATTTTCTTTAGCTTCAAGCGCACATGTTTTCGCTGAGGTGGCCACCGGTGTGGAAAATCTGGAAAACGAGCCTGCAAAAACGCCGCTTAGAACAAAGATATCAACCAAAGCTCAACAATTACAAACGCAACTGAAAGTTGATGCCAGTGCAGCACAGGCAGAAGAAGTTAAAGATCCTTTTCAGCCCTTAAATAGAAAGATCTATCAGTTTAATGATGCGATTGACCGCACCGTGGTACGCCCCATAGCTGTACAATATGTGGAAAAAGTTCCTCAAGATGTTCGTGGCAGCTATACCCAATTCCGCAGTAACCTGGGTGAACCTTGGAATGTGGTGAATCAGCTGATTCAAGGTCGTCCTGCCCGCGCTGCTAAATCTCTAGGTCGTTTTACTATTAATACCTTAACGACTTTAGGACTGGCTGATCCAGCACGTCGCCTTGGCTTGAGCCATGAAGAGGAAAAATTTGGAATTACTTTAGGGTATTATGGGGTGCCTTCTGGCCCTTATATCATGTTGCCATTTTTAGGTCCAAGTTCTGTCCGTGGGGTGATCGGTACTGCTGTAGATAGTCAGGCCCGTCCACAAAAATACATTCTCGAAGATGAAGATGGACTTTACTGGACTGATCAGTTTTGGCGTGCCATTGATACCCGTTCAGAAATACTGGACGTTGAAGGGGTGCTGACTGGCGATCGCTATGCGCAGATTCGCGATATTTATTTGCAACGTACCAATTATGCAATTGCAGAAAAGAAAGGTACAGAACAAGATACGCTGTTCCTAGAAGATGATTTTGAAGATGAGAATTCTGATGATGCACCTTCTAGTGATAGCAACATTGAATCTTCAAACGAAGATCTTTAAGTTTAAGCTTCATGTATGATTGCTAGTGAAAATCTGTTCGCTAGCAATACTTTGCTTGTTATAGTACATCTTATAACCAATCCTGGGATTGAATCACTTTTTTATGTATTTCATTCAACCGACTCGTGATATCCCTTACTTAGATCAAGTACTTGATACGCTTCCGCATGTTCAGATGATCTATCTGGATGATCATGAACTGTATGACTCTACGATTATTGCGATTGCAGATGTACATGATTATCTGAAATATAAGTGGAATCTACCTACGATTGTACTGGCCTTAGAAAATGAAGGTACTGCTTTGGCTCAGGCCTGGGAACAAGGTGCTTTAGCCGGCTGGATCTGGAACAAGCTTCCCGAGAATCCAGATCTGGCATTACAAAAAATTGATGCACAATATAAGCGTAACCAGGATAGCCGTGACCTTCCTTCTGCTGCAGAACTACAAAAAAAATTGTTACCGAATCCTATTGAACTGACCAATTACGAGGTCGAAACCTATTTTCAGCCTTCAGCCTATCTTTCAGGGGATTGGTACGATTATTGGAAAATCAGCGACAAAGAAGTGATTTTCTATTTGGCCGATGTATCCGGACATGGCGTCACCAGTAGTTTGCTCACGTCCTGGATGGCTGCTTTCCATGGTCGCTCCAAGACGCCGCGCGAGCTGATCAAGAAGCTGAACGGCATGCTGATGCAGGAAAATATTGAAAAGCACATCACCATGATTGCCGGGATTCTTAATCTGGAAACCCATGTATTGAAATGGTCTAGCGCCGGACATTATCCACCACCAATTATATTTGAACCCAATCAAGAGCCTAAAATCCTCTCTTCCAGCAGTTTCCCTTTGGGTTTAACCGAAGATCTTGAAGTTGAGGAAAATGAATGGGTATTAAGTCGCAATGCACGCTTTATTATCTGTTCGGATGGGGCATTAGAACCCTTTGATGGTGGTTTAAATGAACAATTCTCGCAATTATTACACCATTTGCAGAACCAATCTTTTCAGGCTCCGGAACATGTGGCTGACGATATCGCCTTTTTAAGCTTTATCCGCGTAAATTAGCAGTATATTTACAGACTTTATAAGCACTTAATTTGATTACTACTTTCAGCCACTTGAGTATCAATACACCCTATGGGATAATTTAATATCCTTCTCTGCAAATGGCATTTATATGTCAACAGGTCATGTTGAATATGCAAGTCTGAACGGAACGCATATTTTTAAGCTTATCGGCGAAGTGCGTGCCCAATCTTGTATTAGTCTAGACAAATTACTGAACAAAATTGAACAGCAAGACAACGTAGTTGGCGCTATCGTTGATCTCACCGAAACTAGTTTCATTGACAGTACCGTACTCGGTGTTTTAGCGAAACTAGGACTCAAACTCAAGCAAGTACATAACATTCAGGCTGTCATGCTTTCTACCAATTCTGACATTACCACTTTGGCCAACAGTATGGGATTGAGCCAAGTGTTTGTGATTCTGAATTATTGTGGTGATCCAAATGTCTGCACACGTGCGCTGATGGAAGAACATGTCACGCATCAAAATATGCTGAATACGGTTCTGGATGCGCATAAAACCTTGATGAAACTGAATCAAAGCAATCAGAACATGTTTGAACCTTTAGTGAAACAGCTACAGAAAGAGCAAGACAATTTAGATAAAATTTCCGAGCAAAAGGTATAACCATCTTATAAGAGGACCCTATGACTTTACTTTCTGTTGTACAAATGAATTCTCAAAATGAAATTGATGCCAATTTCGTGGAGATTGAATCTTTAATTCAACAAAGTAAGGCCAATGGAGCTGAACTGATTGTTTTCCCGGAAAACTTTGTCTGTTTTGCCGCAGGAAAACAGCGTGAAACTGCTGCACAATTTGAAGTGATTCAGCAGCGTCTGGAACAACTTGCCCATCAATATGACACCTGGATCGTCGCTGGTACATTACCCTGCCCTTATCGTCCGGATGGTTCGATCATTGAAGATGGCCGCGTGCGTACCGTTAGCCTGTGTATCAGTCCGGAACGGACCGAAGCGCGTTATGACAAAATTCACTTGTTTGATGTGCAAGTCGGTGATGCTGTAGGCGGTTATCAGGAATCCAAGTTCTTTGAGCCCGGCACAGATGTTGTCGTAGCCAAAACCCCTTTTGGTAATATTGGTTTAATGGTCTGTTATGACCTGCGTTTTCCGGAACTAGCGTTAAATCTACGAGCCAAAGGTGCAAACCTCTTGACCGCACCTTCTGCTTTTACCTATACCACAGGTGAAATGCACTGGCAGCTTCTTCTGCAAACACGTGCTCTAGATAGCCAATGTTCGGTGCTTGGCGCAGCTCAACAAGGCTGGCACGGTGAAAAACGTCAGACTTGGGGACATGCAGCCGCCACCAATAGTCGTGGACAACTTCTCAATATGATTCATGCAGAAGGTGCTCAACTTATTACCGTCGACTTTGATTTAAATGAACAGCAAAAAGTGCGTGAATCCATGCCTTTAATGCAACACCGTAGACTTCTTCAACTTTCCTGAATCGTTTCATTTGCTTGCATAAAATAACAAAATCCCTGCTTATTCTTCAGGTGAAATCACCGAGCATAGAAGCTCTACGAAAAATAAACAGGGATTTAACTCATGTCATTAGAAAAAGCCGTCTATACCGCACATGCCAAAGCCACAGGGGGCCGTGATGGCCGCGCCATTTCTAACGATCAGATTCTGGACGTCCAATTGGCCGTACCTAAAGAAATGGGGGGACCAGGCGGTGGAACCAATCCTGAACAGCTCTTTGCCGCAGGTTATTCCGCCTGTTTCTTGGGTGCAATGAAATTTGTTGCCAATCGTGACAAGCTCAATATCAGTAAAGATGCCTATATTGAAGGTGATGTTGGGATTGGTCCGATTCCTACCGGGTTCGGGATCGAAGTGACATTAAACATCCATCTTGAAGGCATGGATCAGGAAGAAGCAAAAAAACTGGTGGATGCTGCGCATATTGTCTGTCCATACTCAAATGCGACCCGTAATAATATTGATGTGAACTTAAACGTAATTACTTAATTTTTTTATTTAACAGCTATCCTGAAAAAAGTTTCAGGATAGCTAGACTTCAATTATAAATTTCAAAATTTACCCGCTTCATCTTTTGTCAAAAGCTACTTCTCTTCCCCACTTGAAAACTGCAGCAAAAACTTAAGAAATTATATATAATGATTCTTATTTACATTTATTCGATTTATATTGATGTTCAAACCTGTTCTTCTGAGTTCTCTTCTTCTCCTCACTGCTACAACCTCTTTTGCAGATCTTTATCTCTCAGAAAAAATCCGCCCCCAGGTAAATTCTCTGGTCAATACAGAGATTGCACGGTTGCCCATTCCCGCAACACCCAACAATATGATTCTGCCTGAATTTGGTAAAGGGATTATTGGTTGGGGCGTTGGCCCCAAAGATGCTGAAGTTCGTTTTCTCAACATCAATCAGGCAGATGTTGAAACAATGAAACAGGAAGGACTGAGTTTAGCAATGGCACAAGCCTGGCAGAACTTTTATGAAAATGAAACTCTGCGTAATCCGGGAAATTCGACTGCACCTTTTCGTGCACAACTCATGAAAAAAATCGTCAGTCTCTGGTAAATATCCAAAAGTCCTGACGATCATTATGATAAAGCGAGCAGATTAAAAAATTATTCTACTGCTTCGTTGGTTACTCGCAATACTTCTTCAATCGTGGTTTTTCCGGCCAATACTTTACGCAGACCATCATCACGAATGGAACCTGACTGCTGACGTACATAGCTTTCGATTTCATATTCAGCCGCATTGCCATGAATCAAACGGCGCATATGATCATCGACTGGGACAATTTCATAAATTGCAGTACGACCACTAAAGCCAGTATTGCCACAACGTTCACAGCCTTGAGGTTGCGGTAATCTTAAATCTTGGGGATGCTCAATATTGCCAAATAGATTCTTCTCGAAAGCATCTGCCTCATGCCAGGTCGCGCAATGTGGACACAAGGTACGCACCAGACGTTGGGCTATTACCCCGATTAAAGAACTGGAAAGCAAAAATGGCTCAATCCCCATATCTTTCAGGCGCGTAACCGCACCAATGGCAGTATTGGTATGCAAGGTGGATAACACCAGATGTCCTGTCAGGGATGCCTGTACTGCAATTTCTGCGGTTTCCAGATCACGAATCTCACCAACCATGACCACATCCGGGTCCTGACGCAACATGGCTTTTAACGCACGGGCAAAAGTCATATCGACTTTGGTATTGACCTGCGTTTGTCCAATGCCTTCCAGTTGATATTCAATCGGATCTTCAGCCGTGAGGATGTTTTTAGAACCGTCATTCAGGTCAGAAAGTGCCGCATATAAGGTGGTGGTTTTACCCGAACCGGTCGGGCCGGTTACCAAAATAATTCCATGTGGGCGATGTACTAGAGTCTTGAGTCGATCATAGTCATTATTCATCAGGCCCAAATGGGTCATGTTCAAACGGCCTGCCTGCTTGTCCAGAAGACGCATCACCACACGTTCACCATAAGAAGATGGCAAGGTTGATACACGCACATCGACTTCACGCCCTGCCAGACGCAAGGAAATACGGCCATCTTGCGGAATACGTTTTTCGGCAATATCCAGTTTGGCCATGACTTTAATCCGTGAAACCAGAAGCGGGGCCAGTTCACGGCGTGGCTGGACAATTTCGCGTAACTGGCCATCGACCCGTAAACGCACCGACAGTTTTTTCTCAAAAGATTCAATATGAATATCGGAAGCCCCAACACGAATTGCTTCGGATAATAGCGCATTGATCAGACGTACAATTGGCGCATCATCTTCCTGATCCATCAGGTCTTCAGCTTCCGGTACCGAATCAGCCAGACTGAGTAAATCCGGATGATCTTCCAGACCGGCAGCCACCTGCTGTGATTCGCCGCTATCTCCGGCAAAACTGGAACTGAGTAACTGGTTAAATTCCTGTTCGCTACAGAGTTGAAAATGAGCCGGATAACCGAGCAGACGGCGGGCTTCCTGCAATGCAAGCATCGAGGTATTGTCACGGCGCAGAATAAAGGCCTGATCTCCCTCATAACGCAACAGCACACCATGGCGCTTGGCGAAGCTATATGGGATTTGTAATTGTTTAAGTACTTGCATCGCGGATTATAATAATGATGAAAAAATTTAAATTGAGTGTACTCTAAGCATATGACAGCGTGAAGTATGTTTTCAAAGATTTAGCAAGAAAGGGTGCCAACATTGCCGCGAGATAAAGATGAATTAATCCCGAATACAGCGAAAATGCGCTGGTGGGGAGAACAGAATTTTGAAATAAATCAGTCTAAAGCCTGGCAGTTTGGCTCCTTGCTGTTTCGGCTGACCCGAGGGATTCAGGAATGGCGACTGGAATATTTCCGCCCTTCTGTGCAATACGATTATGAACAGCAATGGCATCAGATTGATGATCCGAATTTTGCCTTTCCCCCACCTGTGAAAATTGAACGCTATATGTTCAAATCCACGCAAAACAAATTGCAACTGATGCCACGCCTTGCAGACCGTTCTGTGGTGATTAAACCAGTCGATCCGATTTATATTCCTGCCGGACAGCGCGGTACGCTTTATATCAGCACGCCCTTATGGATTGCCGGTTTTGTCGAGGGGCAGCGCGAACCGATTTTCGATTTGCCGGTAATCTTGCCAAAAGACACCTGGTTTGGACCCAATCACCGTTCGGGGGAAATCTGTTATGCCACCGCAGTCGATGGCAGAACCGAACTGAAACAGTTACATCCGCGAGCCTTTCGTGCAGTCACACCAATTGAATTTCACAATACCAGCAACCAGCAATTGCGCTTTGACCGAATGAATGTGCCAGTGCCTGCCCTGCCGCTTTTTTACAGTGAAAGTACCGGCCGCTTATGGACCTCACAAATCCGCGTTTTGCATGAAAGTTCGGATCGTCCGCCGCGGATCCGGGTGGAAAACCGCACGCCACCAAATGCTGGTGAAGTGGCCTATTTGCATCCACCGCGTGATCCGGCAGGTGCGTTATTTAATATGTTTGATTCATTTTTCTAAGGGCGTCTGATGCCAAGTTCAAATATTCCGACCGAAGTCACCAACAGCCTGAAGGGAGTATTTACCAATATCAATACCGACCGTTTGACCGAAGTTCTGGTGGCGGTGGTGTTGTGCTTTATTGGTTTCCTGATCGCACGCTTTATTTCCAATACCTTTATTCGCACCATTGGTGTCCGTTTTAATGCCCATCAGAAACTGGTCTGGCGCCGCGGAATTTTCTATTTTATCTTCCTGCTGTTTGTGATGGCCAGCCTGAAAGAAGCCGGTTTTAAACTCAGTGTCTTCCTTGGCGCTGCAGGGATTTTAACGGTCGCACTGGGTTTTGCTTCGCAAACCTCAGCATCCAACCTGATCAGTGGTCTGTTCCTGATTGGTGAAGGTTCTTTTGAAGTCGGTGATACCATCCAGATTACCTTGATTCGTGGGCATACCATTGAAGGCGAAGTGATTTCGATTGATCTGCTCTCGGTTAAACTTTTGACCCAAGATAATATCTATGTGCGTTTACCGAATGAACAGCTAATTCGGGCACCGGTGCAGAACTTGTCGAAATTTCCGATACGGCGGATTCCGATTACGTTGGCGATCAATTTCCATGAAAATATTATCAAGGTACGCGAAGTTCTGCTGGACGTTGCCAATAAATATCCACTGGTACTGGCCGACCCGAAACCTGCAGTCACCGTTACCGCTTTCCGTGAATCTTCGATTGAACTGCTGTTTGCAGTGTGGTGCCAACAGGAAAACTACCTGAAAGTTCGTGATGAAATGCAGGAACGGATTCGCAACGGCTTTGTCGATAACCAGATTGAAATTCCGGTGCCGAAGATGGGCTTTGTCGATCATCCACTTTCCCGCCCTTTGGAAAATGAAGAAATTGATCAATACGCCAATGACAAGGCATTGAAAAGAGAGCCTGATTTAAAATAAATTGACTTTAGGTGAGAGCAACATCTAAACCAAAAATCTGCATCAGTGAAAAATGCTCCCTCTCCTTTCTTAAAGGAGAGGATTCAATCAATCAGTTTTCTCCGGCATCGGTGCAATATAAGCAATCAGCAGCATCACCCCGCCCGCCAGCAAGAAGGAAATCACCCGGGTTAGGGTGCCAATATGTGACAGGTCAAATAGTACGAGCTTCAAGGTTACAATCACCAGAATACTGCCGCCTAAAATCCACATCGGTTTCAGTTTTTTGAGTGTCGCCGTCCACATGGTAATCCAGGCCAGTAATACCCAAAGTATGGTCAGACTAAGCTGAACCGTCGCATTGCTCCATAAGGCCAGATCATTAAACGGCGTCTGCAGGTACACATGTAAAGCTCTTAAAATAATATAACTGGATAGCCATAACAGGCTTAGTACCATTAAAACCGCCATCATGCCTTTGTCACGTCCCACCTTAATTTGCTGTAACAGCATCCAGATAAAACTGGCAAACATGGCAATACTGATCAGGTCAAAAGGATTCAGAATCGGCAGCCAGTAATACTGAAAGGCTTGCTGGCTAAACAGCTGTGAACATACCAGCCAGCTTCCCATCAGCAATAAACAGCTCTTGGTTTGCCAAAGCTGCTGCCAGCCTGACTGCGGATCCTGCCGATAGCACCACAGGCAGAATAATAAAGGCAAAATCACCATGCTCAGATAAGGCATGTTCGGGATCAGACATAAACTTGCCAGAGCCAGACTGCTAAAAACACCAAAACTCATCCATTCCTTGGAAAGCTGCAAGCCAGCCAGCGGTCTAAGCCACAGAATGGCCAATAATATCGTTGAAAGTGCAGAAACCCCACGTTCCAGATCACTATTCCAGACAATCACCGCATTCTGACTGCGATCCAGAGTTAGAATCGCCGCAATGACCAGTAAGGGCGAGATGCCACTCCACTTCGGCAGTAACCATGACCACTCCTGATTTTTGCGCAGGATCATTTCATTGAACATTACATAACCCAGTGTGATGATAAATAAACTCAGCACATAGGCATGCTGACTCGGAAATTCATCTTCCAGCAAGGCAAATAGCATCAAACTGGCCGCGACACTTAGGCTGCTTAAAAAACTGACACTCAGACTATTCATCTGCTGCTGGTACTGCTTTTTAAGCTGACTGATGACCACGACTGCCACATAGCACAGACTCAAAATCCAGAAAATTATTCGCGGTGTTGGATTAATCTCGACCAGATAATACAGGCTGCTGAATCCGGCCATCAGCAATAAGCCCATGCTCAGATAGTGTGCTACCCGGACATTTTTTTCCAAGGCCCATAAATAAATCAGCACACCTTCAACTGCCCAGCCAATCACACTCCATTGTTCTGTCAATAAGATCGGGGGCACCAAGGCGAGAAAAATCAGCATCAGGCTCAGATAGCTCTGCGAAATGAGCAGGATAGTTTGTTTACGGCGCAGCAGTGTCCAGCAAGCGGCAAAGACCAGTGCAAAGAACAGGCTTAATCCAGCTTGCCAGAGTTTTTGATTGGGCTGATTAAAATGAATCAGATACAGAAAAATATATGCCGTGATCGGTGCAGCAAAAATCAGCGCTAAGTCCAATACCGGTTTTAACTGAAAACGTGAGAGATCCTGTCGTGCCAGCAACTGGCTAAAGCGGAAACCTAGCCAGATAAACAGCGCACTATGTGCCAGAATCAACGCAGTCATGGCATAACGCTCATATGTATAACCATGAATCAGGCTATATATCCCGCCAACGACCGCAGTCACTAAAAAGGCAATTTGATTGAGAATCTTCCATGGCCGGAAACTGCTCAGCACTGCCACCCCGATATTGATCAGCAAATAATAGCTAATCAGCTCAACGGCAGAAGCATCGCGGGTCGGTAAGGTAAACGGTGCCAGATAAGCAATCAGCAAAGCCATCAAAGCCAGTTCGATGCTTTCCTGTTTCAGGCTTAAATATAGAGTGATGGCCAGAATAATGAGAAATAGCAATGTTGCCAACGGTAACGTGGGAATCACCAGATTGTAATAGGCAAAAAATAAGGTCAGGAACAGACTCCCTAAACCCAGTCCTTCCAGTGCCAGAGCAAAACTCCGATTTTTCTGCACCAGGCGATAACCCAGACCTGCTATACACCCACTTGCCAGTGCAACCAGGCTCAATTTTGCAGCCAGACTGAGTTGCCAGTGCTCAGTGGCAAAACGCAGCAGTAAAATAATCCCAATCACCAAAATACTAATCGCGACTTTTAAGACTGGATTCCCCTGGAAAAGCCAGCGCTGCAGTTGATCTACCAGATGAGGAGAGTCGTTTACCTCTTGGGCAGATTCAGTTTTCACGAATGGAACAGAATCGGATCGATCCGGTGATCGCTGTAAGGGATTGGCAGAATGGGATTGCAGCTGTATCAAGCGCCCTTCCAGACGTTGCAGCCACCTGAGCAAAAAGAATACCCATGCCGTAATCCCGATGCCCATCAGCCAATCCAGTTCAGCCAGTCCACCAACAATGGCAGTAATTGAAGAAATATATAAAGGAACTTTAGAATTGCGTTCTAGGGACATTTGCTGCTGTGCGGCCAGTTGTTGTAGCGGTGTTTCTACCGCAGTGACATATTGCATCACGCTAAAGATAAAACCTAAACCACACAGATAAGTTACAATCTGATAACCCAGATACCAGGCGCTGATCCCGGCTATCAGCAGGGTAATCAGCCAGATCATGCGCAACTCATTCCGTCCTACAGCCATTCTTATATTTCTCTTTCCTGAATCCTTCCATCATACAACAGCTTGTGCTGCTTATTTCATCTTCAGCCGATATTCGCTAAGCTGTAAACTCAGACTCGCCTCAGCGAGCGCGGTAAAAATCACGTACAATAGCGCTGTATTTTGAATAAGGAATTGATTACATGCCACCATTTGTCTTGGTCGATGGCTCTTACTTTTTATTTCGTGCCTTTCACGCACTGCCACCATTAACCACGTCAACCGGTTTACATACCAATGCAATTCGTGGTGCGATTTCTGCTATTCAAAAACTGATGCGCCGGACCCAACCGACCCATATGGCGGTAATTTTTGATACCCCAGAACCGACCTTCCGGCATGAGCTGTCACCGATTTATAAAGGTGATCGTCCCAGCATGCCAACGGAATTATCCGAACAGATTCCTTATCTGCATGCCTTGATCCGCGCTTTGGGCATTCCCCTACATACCTTACCGGGTGCCGAAGCCGATGACATTATCGGAACACTGGCCAAACGTGCCGAGGCGATGGGACATCAGGTACTGATCTCTACGGGCGATAAAGATATGGCACAACTGGTGACCGAAAAAGTTACCCTGGAAGACAGCTTTAAAGAAAAACCGCTGGATGTCGACGGCGTGTTTGAAAAGTTTGGCGTCTGGCCGAATCAGATTATTGACTATCTGACCCTGATGGGCGATGCATCAGATGGCATCATGGGCGTGCCAGGTGTAGGTGCCAAAACTGCAGCAAAACTGCTCACTGAATATGGCTCGATTGGCGGCATTTTAGAAAATGTCGACAAGATCAAAGGCAAAGTCGGTCAAAATATTAAAGAACATGTCGATGGCATTGCACTGGACCATCAACTGGCCAGTATTGTCATCGATCTGGATCTTAACTTTGGTTATGACGATTTAAAACTGCGTGAGCCGAATGTCGAGACCTTGCGTCATTTGTACACCGAGCTGGAATTCCGTAACCAGCTGCAGTCCTTAGATCACCCGAACAACCCGAATAATTCAAACTACCAGCAGGCGGCAAAATCTATTAACGCCAAAGCGGTTACAGCACCAGAACCTCTGGAAGACCATGCGTCTGTGACCAGCAGTGATGACCAGTTAGGACAAGCCACCTATCACACGGTATTAAGCCAACAAGATTGGGACACACTGTTTGAGCGCTTAAGTACTGAAAAACGATTTGCCTTTGATACCGAAACCACCAGTCTGGATTATCGTATTGCACAGATTGTCGGTTTCTCGGTCGCCTTCGATGCCCAGGATGCCTATTATGTTCCCTTGGCACATGATTATGAAGGCGCACCGGAGCAGCTGAATCGTGAAGTAATTTTGGCGCAGATCAAACCAATTCTGGAAGATGAGTCTGTAAAGAAAATTGGTCATCATCTGAAATATGATGCACATGTACTGGAAAATCATGGTATTCATCTGGCAGGCTGGTATTTCGACACCATGCTGGCTTCCTATGTCCTGAATTCCGTCGCGACTCGTCATGGCATGGATGATGTGGCCCGTCTGTATTTGAGTCATCTGACCACGACTTATGAACAGGTGGCCGGTAAAGGCGCCAAACAGAAGACCTTCAACCAGATTCCACTTGAAACTGCAGCGCATTATGCTGCAGAAGATGCACATGTTACCTATCGTCTTTATGAAGTCTTGAGCAGCAAATTACAGGCACATCCTGAACTGGTGAATATTCTGCATAATATTGAAGTTCCGGTCGCACGTGTACTGACGCAAATGGAAGAAAACGGCATCGAACTGGATCTGGCTTTTCTGGATCAGCTTGGGGGTGAGTTTGCCAATACCATGCACAATCTGGAAAACCAGATCATGGAAATTGCCGATGAAAGCTTTAATGTCAGCTCACCTAAACAGGTCGGTGAAGTGTTATTTGAAAAGTTGGGGCTAAAAGGCGGTAAAAAAACCACCACCGGACAATACAGTACCAGTGAAAGTGTACTGGAAAAAATTGAACATCCGATTGCCCAGCTGATTCTGGAATATCGTGGTTTGTCCAAGCTGAAAAGTACCTATACCGATGGCTTATGCAAACAGGCCAATCCTGATACCCACCGTGTGCATACCAGTTACCATCAGGCATTGACTGCAACTGGCCGTTTATCATCGACTGATCCAAACCTGCAGAATATTCCGATTCGTGCCGAAATTGGCCGTCAAATTCGCAAGGCGTTTGTGGCACCGGAAGGTCGTGTTTTGCTGGCAGCCGATTACTCACAAATTGAATTGCGTCTCATGGCACATTTATCTCAGGATGAAGCCCTGCTGGATGCATTCATTCATGGTCAGGATGTACACCGCCGTACCGCAGCGGAGGTTATAGGCATTCCTTTGGAAGAGGTCACCAATGACCAGCGCCGTCAGGCTAAGGCTGTTAACTTCGGCCTACTTTACGGCATGTCTGAGTTTGGTCTGATCCGACAGTTAGGTTTTACCCGTCAGGAATCACAGGATTATATCAAGCAGTATTTCCATCGTTATCCGGGCATTTATGACTATATGCAACGTACCCGTCAGGTCGCATTAGAACAGGGTTTTGTTGAAACCCTGCTCGGACGCCGTTTATATACCCCAGATATTGATGCCCGTAATATGATGGTGCGTAAAGCTGCAGAGCGTGCTGCGATTAATGCGCCGCTACAAGGTTCGGCTGCAGATATCATTAAAATGGCGATGATTGAAGTGGACAAGATGTTACCAAAAGATCAGGCCAAAATGCTGCTGCAAGTTCACGATGAACTGGTGTTTGAAGTCGATGAAGACATTGCCGATGAACTGGCACCTAAACTGGCTGAAGTGATGCAATCGGTACTACAGATTTCTGTACCATTGGTGGTAGAAGTGGGTAAAGGTAAAAACTGGGATGAAGCGCATTAAAGGGTTTCCTCACCCCAGCCCTCCCCCCTCTGGGAGAGAGAGTGAAAACCAATATTATTTTAAAGGTATCCCCTCTCCTCTCAGGAGAGGGTTAGGGTTAGGGTTAGGGAGAGGTTAATATCCCATCTTCTTGTACTGCGATTAAAACTTGTTCACCGTTTGGGAAGTTTAACAAATCCCTCCCAACCTCCCTTTTCTAAAGGGAGGAGCAAATAAAAAAGGACGCCTCAGCGTCCTTTTTATTTGGATCCGATTAAAGACCGGTAAGCAATACAATCGCCACCTGGTTCATAATCATTTCGATAATAATCAAAGTTAAAATAGCGAAGATTGGAGAAAGGTCAATCATCCCCATATTTGGCATGATACGACGGAATGGCGCCAGTAAAGGCTCAGCCAGCTCTTGCACGACTTCAATATAAGGCGAACGAGACTGAGTAAACATCACCACCCAACTTAGGATAATCGTAGCGAAAATCAAATAACGACAGAAACGGATCAGATCCTGCATCATGGTAACAAAAGTCAGAATAATCAGATGGACAGGCCCATTCGGCATCCCACCTGATAGATACATCATGCCAAAAATTTTAAGCAGATAGAGCACGACCAATAATGCCAAAGCAGCAGTACTGACTCGGCCTTTGGCCAAGGTTGGGAAAATTCGACCAAATACATCTACAATTTTAGTGGCTTTAACGGTAGAAAGAACCACAGGATTGTAAGGACTGACCGCTGCCAGTTGCATTAAAAATCGGAAGAATACGAGCAAAATCGCGACGTTAATGATAATGCCAAAAATTAGCGCAGAATTTGCACCCATACTTGAACGTTCCTAAAAATTAAACTGAAGATTTGCTGCTTTCACTGAGCTCTTGTGCCAGTTCTTGACTGCGTTTTTGTGCAGCGGCAAGTGCCGCTTGAATATTTTGAGAAATCTGGGCGCGATCAAAGACTTCAAGTGCGGCCTGTGTAGTCCCATTTGGAGAAGTCACATTTTTACGTAACTCAGCTGGCGTATTCGAGCTGGTAATTGCCATTTGCGCCGCGCCTAAAGCCGTCTGCAAAGTCAGTGCGGTTGCAACTTTTTCATCCAGACCTAAATTTTTACCCGCACGAATCATACTTTCCATCATATAGAAAAAGTAAGCTGGACCCGAACCCGAGACTGCAGTGACTGCATCAATTTGTGCTTCTGAGTCGACCCAAATGGTCAGTCCGGTCGACGCCAGAACCTGACTGGCTAGCTCACGGTCACTCGTTTCTACAGATGCATTAGCATATAAACCATGAGCCCCGGTCTGTACCAATGCTGGCGTGTTCGGCATGACCCGGACAATACGCTCTGTCCCCAACAATGCTGACAATGTGGCAATTTCTGCACCGGCAACAATGGAAATAATCAGCTTATTATTAACCAGACCTTTTAAGGGTTGCAGCACTTGAGCCAAAACCTGAGGTTTTACCGCCAATACGACGATATCTGCATCCTGAATTGCAGCGCTATTATCCCCGGTCACATTAATTTCTTTTTCCGCCAATAAAGCACGGACTTTTTCGACCGGATCAGAAACTGTAATACGTGTTGCTGGCAAACCACGTGAAATCAGACCGCCAATTAAGGCTTGGGCCATATTACCGCCACCAATAAAACAGATATTACAATTTAAAGCTGCACTCATGTTCAATGCTCATCGTTGAGTTCTAAAGTTGAAGAAACCGACATCGGCAGCCATCCACCTGCTTCACAATATGCAGATTGGGCCAACCAAAATCCTTTAGGGGTAAACACGCCTAGCATAACATTATCTGTGCTTAATATTTGAATAGTATGCCGAGCCCAGGGAAATATTTGCGCTTCCTGAATGGCTTTTTTCAGCGGCCAGGTACCGACACGGCCATATAAATGAATTTTTTCGCCACCCTGCCGCTGCTGCAAATGCAAAGTTTGCTGCAACAATGCAGGAGATAAACCGAGCTGTGCAGGCGCGATGATAAATTTCCCTGACAAAACCTGTACGCTGTCTTTTAAAGCAAATTTTATAGTTTTCGGGCTAGTTTGAACTTGTTGCTGATCAGCTAAATAAGTCTCTGCGGTCAGACGATATAATTGCTGCTGATAGCGTACATAGTAAAAGCCTTGCCAATGCAATGCCGCCTGAGCATCTTGTTTGGCATAAATCACTTCGCGTTGCAAACGCTCCACCATATCTAAGGATGGACGATACTGTTCTTTACCTTTCATCCAGGCAGAGAGTAATTGACGTTGTCGTGATTTTGAAAGCTGTAGAAATTTACCAAGGTCGAGCTGCGTTTCAGTTCCACAAGATGCTAAATCCTGTTGCAGCACTTCTTGTAAAATGTCTTGAGCATCCTGCATTAACTCACTGGTTCGCACCAAGGCAGCTTGCATTTTAGGATAACGTTGGCTTAATAGCGGCCACAGGGTCTGGCGTGCCCAGGCCCGGTCATAATGGGTATCATCATTGGTCGGATCTTCAATATTCTCAATATTCAGATCTGATGCCCATTGGCAAATCTGCTCACGGGAAATATTCAGTAGTGGCCGCCAAATCGTCAGATTCTCACGTATATCGATCTGTTTCATGGCTGCTAAACCATCAACGCCGGCGCCAGACAATAAACGCAACATTAGGGTTTCCGCCTGATCTTGTTGATGGTGTGCTAGCACCAACATTTCATCCGCTTGTAAATGTTGCAGATAGGCCTGATAACGTGAATTGCGCGCTTGCTGTTCCAAATTGCCACTGGCGACATTGACGGGCTGAATGATACAGGGAATATTCAGTTGCCGACACTGCTGCTGAACAAAAGTGCCCCATGCACTACTGATACTTTGCAGCTGATGATCCACATAAATTGCCCGGACTTTTTCCGGGCATAAAAAAAACATCAGATGCAGCAACAGCATAGAATCTACGCCGCCACTGCATCCGATGAGAAATTTTGTCTCTGCAGGAAAGTCCTGCAGCTGTTTTAAGAAACCAGACCTAAATTGTCGCTGCCAAACTTCATTAAACGTTGGTAACGTGCTTCGCATCGTGCTTGCGCTTCCATTGGTTGTAGTTCATTCAAAGCTTCTTTCAGCACTGCTTTCAAGCTGTTCATGACCTGATCCGGATTTAAATGAGCACCCTCACCTTCATCCACCACATATTCTACAATACCCATTTTCTGCAATTTTTCTGCAGTCAGGGCCAAAGCTTCACTGGCCTGTTCAGCTTTTTCAGCAGTTTTCCAGAGAATTGAGGCACAGCCTTCCGGAGAAATCACCGAATAAATACTGTGAGAGAGCATCACCACACGGTCTGCTACCCCAATACCCAGCGCACCACCTGAACCGCCTTCACCCAGTACAGTTGCAATCACAGGTACTTTCAAATTAGAAAGCTGAGCCAGACTGGTGGCAATCGCTTCAGCCTGACCACGTTCTTCTGCACCGACACCCGGATAAGCGCCCATAGTGTCAATAAAAGTAAAGACTGGCAGGTTAAAACGCTCTGCCATGTCTAGCAGACGCTGTGCCTTACGATAACCTTCCGGGTTACTCATGCCAAAATTATGCTGTAATTTTTCACGGGTGCTACGACCACGATGCTGACCAACGATCATCACCGGTTGACCATCGAAACGAGCCAGACCACCGATCATCGCGCCATCATCACCATATAGGCGGTCACCATGTAAAGCATCAAATTCAGTGAATATTTCACCCACATAGTCCAGGAATTGTGGACGTTCTGGATGACGTGCAATCTGCACTGTCGCCCATGCTTTTGATGGAGTTGCTTTATTTTTCATAGGTTAACCGTTTTCATCCCTATAAAGGTATTAATTAACAAACTGTTCGGATTGAATCGAGAGTTCAATCTCCCAATTTTTAAATTGCTGCTGTTCATCGTGCAGTTCAGCGACCAGCAATGGCCATTGCTTGGCATCACCAGACACGCTGAGTTGCCATTGTTGCGCATTTTCAACCTTGAGTTCAATGGCAGGAAGCATCTCATCGCTACGACTGTGATTGACCAAAACCGACAGACGAAGCAGCAAACATAACCATAAAAGTTTAGATCCACCGACTTTCATCACATCAATCTTGGCATCAGCGCGCAATTTACGACGATGGTGCGCGACCAAATGTGACAAATGATTTTGATCAACCTGCGAGAAACCGGCAATATCCGAGTGTTGTAATAAATAAGCACCATGACGATGATAGCCACTGTGACTGATGGCCAAACCAATCTCATGCAGATAGGCAGCACGACGTAACAGGTCACTATCTTCAATACTCAAACCGAGTTCACTGGCCACGTCATTAAACAGTTTCTGTGCGGTCTGAACCACACGTTCAGCCTGCTTGGCATCGGCATTATATCGACCAATCAAGGCATGTACGGAACGATCACGGATATCTTCGTGCTTGAAACGGCCAAGCAAGTCATACATTACGCCTTCACGCAGTGCACCATCAGAATAGACCAAATGATCAATTCCCAGCACATCAAAAACTGCATAGAGAATGGCAATACCAGCAGGTAAGACGGCACGACGGTCATCTTTCAGACCTTCGAATTCCATGTCCGAGACATATTTATATTTAAGCAGTTTATCTTTGAGCTTTTCCAGGCCTTCACGCGTCAACTGTTCGCGATCATTGCTCCAGCCCATATTAACGCAAATCTGGCGGCAGGCTTTAATAGTACCACTCGAGCCGACAACAGCATCCCAACCGGCTTCTTTATAAGTATTGGCAATTCCGGAAATTTCTTTACGCGCCGCAGTGACCGCTTTATCAAAAGCTTTGGCACTGATTTCCCCATCCTGAAAATAAGCTTTGGTAAATGCTACACAGCCCATTTGTACTGATTCGGTATGAATCGGCTCGAATTCTTCACCGATAATCAGCTCGGTTGAACCGCCACCGATATCAACCACCAGACGACGACCACTGTTGGCCATGGTATGCGATACACCCAGATAAATCAGACGGGCTTCTTCACGACCGGCAATAATTTCGATCGGTTTCGGTAAAATTTCTGCGGCTTTCTGAATAAATTCATGGCCGTTTTTGGCTTGACGCAACGCATTCGTCGCCACAATCCGTAATCGGTTCGGCTGAACTGCACCTAAACGACCTACAAAACGGGCCAGACAGGCCAAACCGCGTTGCTGTGCGGCTTCGGTTAAATTTTTATTTTCGTCTAGTCCTGCGGCAAGCTGAACTTTTTCTGACATTGATGCCACTTTCTTCACTTCGCCATGATCTACACGGGCGATGGCCAAATGAAAGCTGTTTGATCCCATATCGATGGCGGCAAGTAATTCTTCATCAATCAAAAAGTCAGACATTCCAGAAATAAACCTTTAACGAATTGTGCTTAGAGTAATTCACATGCATGCAATTTAAAAGCCATTTGTGGCGACAATTTAATGCCTTATTCTTTTTGTATCGGGAATAATAGTGAGACACGATCATCACTATCGTGATCATCCATTAGACAAAATAACATTAAGCATTGAAAATTTACAGATTCCCCTACATTGTTAAAGATGGCTATGTAATACTAATAATTAGTTATCTTTAAAATATTAATCTGGAGCACATTCCATGTCTGGCAACATCGTAAACACTACTGACGCAAACTTCGAAGCAGACGTTCTTCAATCAGACGTTCCTGTACTGGTGGACTTTTGGGCAGGCTGGTGTGCACCATGTAAAGCAATTGCACCCGTACTTGAAGTGCTTGCTGATGAATACCAAGGCAAAGTTAAAATCGTGAAAGTTGATGTAACTTCTTGCGAACAAACTGCTGTGAATTTCAACATCCGTAACATCCCGGCTTTGTTGATGTTCAAAAATGGTGAAGTTGTTGCGACTCAAGTCGGTGCTGCACCAAAATCTAAACTGACTGCATTTATTGATGACAATATCTAAGCACAGCATTTTTAGTAAAAAATACGCGACTCATGCTCGCGTATTTTTTTCGGCTATAAATTGACAAACCTGGCATTATCTCTTATATTCGCTACTCAAGAGATAAAGGATCCTAAATCCTGTCAATTTCTTACAAGACACATTACATAAGATGCCGCTCGGCAATAGAAATTGTTTTCCACATTTTTCTTTGAAACACTCAAACAGATCTATGAATTGTTCTTTTGCAAATTCAATTGCTTTCGTTTGAATGCTGGTATGCGGCCGAATGTTACTCCCTTTCTAACCTGTACCTCAGAACTTTGATTCTATCTGACCACCTATGAATTTAACCGAACTCAAGAAAAAACCGATTGGCGAACTCATCAAGATTGCCGAGTTTATGGGCCTCGAAGGTATGGCTCGTAACCGTAAGCAAGACATTATTTTTGCCATCTTAAAACGTCATGCAATGAATGGCGAAGAGATTTTTGGTGATGGCGTTCTAGAAATTTTGTCAGATGGTTTTGGCTTTTTACGCTCAGCCGCAGGTTCTTATTTAGCAGGTCCTGACGATATCTATGTCAGCCCTTCTCAAATTCGTCGTTTTAACCTCCGTACTGGCGACACCATTACTGGCACCATTCGCCCGCCGAAAGAAGGCGAACGTTATTTTGCTTTACTTAAAGTCAATCAAATTAACTACGACACACCTGAAAATTCACGTAACAAGATTCTGTTTGAAAACTTGACGCCATTATTCCCGACTGAACAGTTGGTGATGGAGTTGGGCAATGGCACCACTGAAGATTTAACCACCCGTGTGATCGACTTAGTTGCACCGATTGGTAAAGGCCAGCGTTCAATTATTGTGGCTCCGCCGAAAGCAGGTAAAACCATGCTGCTGCAAAGCATTGCACAGTCCATCGTTCGCAATAATCCTGAAGTTATTCTGATCGTTCTTCTAATTGATGAGCGTCCAGAAGAAGTGACTGAGATGGAGCGTACGGTTCGTGGTGAAGTCGTGGCTTCTACCTTTGATGAATCTCCTGCACGTCACGTTCAAGTCGCTGAAATGGTGATTGAAAAAGCAAAACGTCTGGTTGAACATAAGAAAGATGTGGTGATTTTGCTTGACTCGATTACCCGTCTGGCACGTGCTTATAACACTGTGATTCCTTCATCAGGCAAAGTACTGACTGGTGGTGTGGATGCACATGCCTTAGAACGCCCTAAACGTTTCTTCGGTGCTGCACGTAATATCGAAGAAGGCGGTTCACTGACCATCATTTCTACTGCCCTGATTGAAACCGGTAGTAAAATGGATGAAGTGATTTACGAAGAATTCAAAGGTACAGGTAACCAGGAAATTACCCTTGATCGTCGTATTGCTGAAAAACGCGTGTTCCCTGCAATGAACATCAAGAAATCTGGTACTCGTCGTGAAGAACGCCTGATGTCAGAAGACAATCTGCGTAAAGTCTGGATTCTGCGTAAGCTGCTGCATACTCAAGACGAATTGGCGGCAATGGAATTCTTACTGGATCGTATGAAAGAAACCAAGACCAATGATGATTTCTTTGATCAGATGAAACGCAAAGCTTCAAATTAAAATTTTAAATGAAAGGTCATCTAAACGGTGGCCTTTTTTAGGTTGACATAAATTACAGAATGAAACAATGAAGCCTGATTTATGTAAACTTATTTTTAAGTTTTTGATTAATAAAATATTCAGATTAAAAATTGTATAACTTTTAAGTATTTAATAAGCCTTTCTCCAATCTAAATCTTTCATTCCATTGTTATTTTCTGTTAAAAACTTCTTATTTTTTATCGTTTTTCCGTACTTTTTTGATCATTGCCAGTAGCAATTAAAAATGCGCAGTGATAGCATATTTGCAGACCAGTTAGACTGCTCCTGCGTTGTTAGTCCCTAACACAATTAGGAACAATAAAAGCACTTAACAGACTAACTTTGGTTTTTTTTAATCTCAATTTTTAGAGAGTGATGCCATGTTATTCAAAAAAATCGCTATTGCTGCTGCAGTTGCTACTACTCTAGCTTTCGTTGGTTGTGCTAAAAAAGCTGACGACGCTGCTGCTGACGCTAACCAAGCTGCATCTGAAGCTGTAGAAGCTGCATCTGAAGCTGAAGCTGCTGCTGATGCTGCTGCTGTAGAAGCTACTTCTGAAGTTGCTGCTTCTGAAACTGCTGCTGTTGCTGAAGCTGACGCTGCTGCTGCTGTTGCTGTTGACGCTGCTGCTGACGCTACTGCTGCTTCTGAAGCTGCTGCTCAATAATCTTTTAGATTATTCAGTACAAAAAAAAGAGAGCCTTTGGCTCTCTTTTTTTATTTTAAAAACTGGAACTTAACAATATTGATCCCAGTTTTTAAAAAAGCAGATCAGTTGACCTGCTCATTTCCCACACGTTGACGGAACTTCTGTCCGGCACGGAAGGTGACCACACGGCGTGCAGAAATCGGAATCTCTTCACCCGTTTTCGGGTTACGGCCCGGACGTTGACGCTTATCACGCAACTCGAAATTACCAAAACCCGAAAGTTTTACTTGCTCGCCTGAGATGAGCGCCTGGCTAATCTCATCGAAGAACAACTCAACCATTTGTTTTGCTTCACGACGGTTTAAACTCGTGAGCTCACTTAAATGATCAGCCATTTCTGCTTTAGTTAGTGCTGTCATGAAGCCCTCAATGTCGCTTGGTAAGTGTTTTCTAACACTTGAAGGATATTATCCATACCTGATTTAATTTCAGCATCTTCCAGTGTACGGCTTGGATGCTGCCAGAGAAGTGCAAATGCCAGTGAGCGTTTCCCTTCTTCTACTCCTTGTCCAGTGTACACATCGAACAACCAAGTTGAGTCTAAAAGCTCTCCGCCTGTTTTTTCGATAAGTCCCTGAATTTCGCTAACATTAATCTTATCACTAATTAAAAGCGCAATATCACGTCGAACCGATGGAAAACGTGATAATTCTGTAAAATTAGATACATAAGTTTGCAAAACAGCCGCTTGATCCAATTCTGCTACCCATGTGGTTGCCAGATCAAGTTCGTCTTCAAGTGAGGGATGTAAACGCCCCAAGTAACCAATTGATTGACCATTCACGAGAATTTCTGCGGATTGTCCTGGATGCAACCAACTACGCTCTGAACGCACATATTCTACTTTGACACGACCAGCAGCCAAAATTTCTTCTACATCACCCTTAAAGTCAAAGAAGTCCATTGCAGCGGGTTTCACATGCCAAGATTCAGCATGACGTGAACCAGTCGCAATCAATGCAAAAGTTGGAATCTGTTTTAAATCATGGATGCTGCTGGCTTCTTGATAGTCAAAACGCAGACCGAGCTCAAAGAAACGTACACGGCTTTGCTGGCGGTTGACATTGTACTGAACACAAGGAATAAGGCTAGATAGCAAGGTTGAACGCATCACTGCCAAATCACTTGAAATTGGATTGGCTAATACTAATGGATTCACACTGGAATTAAGTTGCTTTTCAAGCTTTAGGTCTGCGAAGCTAAAGCTGATCGCTTCTTGGTAACCTAAAGTTACCGCGGTTTGACGGAGTTGGCCCAATTCAAACTGATCTTGGTATTTCGCCAGCTTCACATCAATCACAGGCAGGCTGATTTGAATATTGTCATAACCGTGAATACGTGCCACTTCTTCAATCAAGTCTTGATAGATCACCATATCATAACGATGTGATGGTGGTACCATTGACCACTCGCCTTCTGCTTTTACTGTAACTTCACAACCTAAACGGCTTAAAGCATCAGTAATGAACGCTGAGTCAACACTATAGCCTAGCAGTTGATCGACTTGTGCTTGATTCAACTCAATTGCGTCGCGTGTTGGCAATAACGCTGCATTTTCGGCAACTGTAATTGGTCCAAACTCACCGCCCGCAAGTTCCGCAATCAATTGTGATGCGCGGTGCATAGCGATCAATGGCAATTCAAAATCGACACCACGTTCATAACGCTGAGAAGCATCAGTATGCATGCCAAAGCTACGTGCACGACCGGCAATATGCAATGGCGCGAAGAATGCTGATTCCAGGAAAATTTCAGTGGTTGCATCGCTGACTGCTGAAGACAAGCCGCCCATAATACCGGCAATGGCCAATGCTTTTTCATCATCTGCAATCACCATCACTTTTTCGTTGAGTTCAACTTCTTGTTCATTGAGCAAAACTAACTTTTCAGCTTCCGTCGCTTGACGTACGTGTACCGCGCCTTGCACTTTACCACCATCAAATGCGTGTAGCGGTTGACCAAGCTCGATTAATACATAGTTGGTAATATCGACCAGAATGCTGTGCTGACGGATACCTGAACGCGCCAATGCACGCTCCATCCATACAGGAGTCACAGCCTTGGTATTGACGTTCTTGATGACACGACCCAAGTAACGTGGGCAACCTTCAGTCGACACAACGACTTTCTTTTCGTCGCTAATAGTCGCAGCTACTTCTTTAATTTCAGGGGCAGTCACTGGCAATTGGTTGATCACACCAATTTCACGCGCGATCCCGCGAATACTGAAGCAGTCCCCACGGTTAGGCGTAATGCTGATGTCAATCACATTGTCATCAAGATCCAGATATTCACGAATGTTCATACCTACTGGTGCATCTGCAGGCAGCTCTAAAAGACCGTCGATTTTATCTTCCAGATCGATTTCTGAAGCGCCGCACAGCATGCCTTGTGACTCGATACCACGTAGCTTGCCTTTTTTGATTTTGAAATCACCTGGCAGTACTGCACCAATGATCGCAACTGGCGCTTTCATGCCGGCACGTACGTTTGGCGCACCACATACAATTTGTAGAGGCTCACCAGAACCGATATTGACAGTGGTCACACGTAAACGGTCAGCATCCGGATGCTGTTCTACTGTCAGGACTTCCCCCACCACTACACCAGTAAAGGGTTTAGCTGCAGGAGATAAGTCATCGACTTCCAGACCCAACATGGTCAATTGATCAGAAAGTTTTTCGCTATCGATGGCTGGGTTGACCCATGTGCGTAGCCAATTTTCGCTAATTTTCATTGATATAAAACCTGTAATTCAAATCTCTAGAATCCCCCTCTGCCCCCCCATTTTCCAAAGGGGGAGGACTCCATCTATTTCGCGGAGTCCCTCTCCTTTTTAAAAGGAGAGGTTAGGAGAGGATTATTAAAAAGTTTTAAGCAAACTGGCGTAAGAAACGCACATCGTTTTGGAAGAACATACGTAAGTCATTCACGCCATAACGAAGCATTGCAAAACGTTCAACACCCAGACCAAAAGCAAAGCCTTTGTATTTTTCAGGATCAATGCCAGCAGCTTGCAGCACATTCGGATGCACCATACCGCAGCCCAATACTTCTAACCAGCGACCGCGTTCATCCATAATATCCACTTCCGCACTCGGCTCGGTGAACGGGAAATAAGATGGACGGAAACGTACTTTCAAATCTTTTTCGAAGAATTCGTTCAGCAGGTTAATCAGCAAACCTTTAAGTTCCGCGAAGCTGGTATTTTCAGCCACGTATAAACCTTCGATCTGATGAAACATCGGTGAGTGGGTTTGATCCGAATCACAACGGTAAACACGGCCCGGACACACGATCTGGATTGGTGGCTGCTGTGTTTCCATGGTACGAATCTGCACACCAGACGTATGCGTACGCAGCAAATGGTTCACATCGAAATAGAAGGTATCGTGCATGGCACGCGCCGGGTGATGACCCGGAATATTCAGTGCTTCAAAGTTGTGATAGTCATCTTCAACTTCAGGACCTGTTGCAACCGTAAAACCTGCCTTGGTAAAGAACTGGCAAATACGCTCTTGCACCTGGGTCACTGGATGGATACTGCCCACCTGTTGGCCACGACCTGGTAAAGTAATATCAATGGTTTCGCTTGCCAGTTTTTGTTCTAAGGCAGCTTTATGCAATTCTGCCTGACGTGAGGTCAATGCAGCGGTAATAGTTTCACGTACAGCATGGATTTGTGCGCCGAAGACTTTACGTTCTTCAGGATCCATTTTACCAAGCGACTTAGATTGTTCCGCGAGCTGGCTTTTTTTCCCCGTAAATTGCACTCGTACTTGATCAAGTGCAGCAAGGTCTTGAGCTGCTGCAATCGCAGCGAGCGCTTCAGTGGTCAGGGCTTCCAGTGACATAGTAACTCTCAAAGCAACAGGTTAAAAAATATTTTAAAAACCCCACATTCTAACAGTTTTTAGACACTTTGATGAAGATGCGTTTTAAGGAAAATTAGATTGGCATGATTAAATATAAAAAGTATAAGATAAACACAATATCAATCAGATCAAATCACTATGGCACTCGATCAAATTTGGAAACAGCAGCTGACCCTGGTCACTTACGGCAATGAGTATTTGACTCAGGACCTGAGTTTCAATCGTTGGATTCAACATTCCATTTTTAATCAGCATCAGTTTGCCTTTCGGGATCTGATGTCACAACATCTGTTGGCCCAGCATTTCCAGATCTGGCTGGAAGGGCTAAAAAAACAAGGCGTGCGTCGCCTTAGCTTACATCGCTCTGATTTACTGGTTGATGAGAAAAATCCGAATGCCAATGTCGAGCTACTGCCACTGGCACATTTTATTGTCAGTCATGGCGCCAAAGCCAAAACTGCCTGGATCATCGGCAAGGAACTGCCTGAATGGTACAGCGCGGACAATGACTACGAAGCGCCCAAATCACAACAGTCCCCTTTACGCCATGAAACATTCTGGTGTTATGAATTAAATCCCAAACTAGCCAAGCGCATTGATGTGGAACTAGAAGCGCCAAACTGGGATGATATCCAGGCCTATACCGATCATGAACTCTTTGAAAGTAGCCTTGCCCAAGATTTTACCGAGCCGGCGTATACCAATTTGCCTTATTACGGCACCATGCCTGCCATTCAGGCCGATAGCGAAAGTCATTTGGCCTTAATTCCCACTGACTATTCAGCGGATTATGCTCACCAGACTTTGTACCGCCTAGATGCCTTAAATGACTTTATTCAAACGAAAATCCAGCATCCCTATCGTGCAGATGGCGAAGTACTCAGCCCGGAACAGCAACTCAATCTGCGACATTTTTCGCAAAAAATTGATGATTTAAGTGCTAAATTCATCAGCAAAGTCGCCAACCACTATAAAACTGCACAGCTAACACCTAAAGTTGCACCTGACCCATTTGTCGGTATGAGTACTGAAGATCGTTCACCAAAAATTTCTAAAGCAGAAAAACCTCAGGACCCAGGCAAATCCAGTTCGTCTGCAAATGTGCTGACCTTAATTGTAATCACTGTGATTATCTGTCTGATTGGCTACTATTTCGGGCTTTAAAGTTCCGCCAGAAAAGTTTGAATTTTCCTAGCAGAATTCAGCCGAATCCATTAGATATGTTGATACTCAGGCGCAGCCATCAGCTTGAAATAATGCTGACGATTTTTGCGATGGGTTTTTATCATCCAACCTATGATGGAATTAAGGTCAAGCAGCTGCCTGAAAATTTCAGCATTGTCGGAATGAGCCAAAGCTGTTATTTGCTGATCGCCCGGAAATGCTCTTTTAATTGACCGATGGATATATTGAGATAAAAGGATAAATCAGCCATACAATGTAAGGGCTGATTTATTTTCCATCGTCTTCTTCCAGGTTTTAGATTTTTCTACGTTGAGCCAGCTTGCCCAGAGTATTCAAAAATTAAATGTCCCACTGATAACATAAGTCTTTAAGATTCTCGCCGAGATCGCTGGCATCTTCTTCACTGATAAAATAGGCGCCGGTCTTTTCATAAAAATAACGACTGGAATTCAGGTTCAATACGCTGCATTGCATATGCTGGTAGGATTTTTCTCGACTTAAACCCAGACCCAATTGAACCAAATCACGTCCAATACCGCGACCTTGAATATTTTGAAGCAAATAAAGTGCTCTCAATTCACTGATTGGTGCATCTACCGGAAAATTAAAAGCAGCAAAACCCAAAACTTGAGCATTTTCTTCATAGACAAATACCCGTCGATTCTCCTGTTCAAGCACAGAACGCCACAAAGCGGCTCTTTGTTCTACACTCAACTTATCGAGAATCTCTGGTTTAATGATATTTTGATAGCTTTCATGCCAGCTTTGTACATGCACTTGGGCAATCGGCAAGACATCGTGTTGGGTGGCAAGTCGAATCATTATTTTTAAGCCTTGTTTTTTAATTATTCAATTTCACAATGACTAAAAAATATAAGATTTACAATACTGATTTTTAAATAATATTTAAAATGACTACTTTTATTTAAGCATAAAAAAAGACCACCAAATGGCGGTCTTTTTTCAAGTCATAAAGACTTATGCAGCCAATGCATCTTTAGCTTTAGAAGCTAAAGCAGCAAACGCAACTGCGTCATGCATAGCGATGTCAGCAAGTACGCGACGGTCGATAATCACTTGAGCTTTTTTCAAGCCAGCGATCATACGACTGTACGACAAACCATTTTGACGAGCACCAGCGTTGATACGTGCAATCCACAAAGCGCGGAATTGACGTTTCTTCTGACGACGGTCACGGTAAGCATATTGACCAGCTTTGATTACCGCCTGGAACGCTACGCGGTAAACGCGTGAACGAGCACCATAGTAACCTTTAGCGCGAGCAAGAATTTTTTTGTGACGGCGATGAGCCTGTACACCACGTTTTACACGAGCCATTTATAATCTCCTTAGATGTACGGGCACATACGACGAACTGAAGCAACGTCACTTACGTGAACCATTACACAGCCGCGCAATTGACGAATACGCTTAGCAGATTTTTTGGTCAAAATGTGGCGTTTGAACGCTTGTTTACGCTTAAAACCGTTAGCAGTCGCTTTAAAGCGTTTAGCTGCACCACGGCGAGTTTTCATCTTAGGCATAACAACCTCTTTTGAACACCTGTTCGGCTCGTTTGCACCATTACAAAACGACCTGCAGGTAAGGGAGCGAGTATTCTAAAGCATCTTTGTTTAAAACAAAAGCATCTTCACCCAATAAGCGAATTTAAAGAATGATTTCGCTCTGAAAATAGTATGCAAGACTGGATCAGGAAAATAGCTTCAGGCTTAGAACACGGCAAAGGCTGCATAGACAAATAGATAACGTCCAATTTTGGCGACGCTGACGATGAGCAAAAAACGGGCGAAGTTTTCTTTTAGCAGTCCCGCAATCAGGGTAATCGGATCACCAATGATAGGCACCCAGCTCAGCAATAAAGACCAGTAACCATATTTCTGATAGGTCGCTTGCGCTTTAAGCATCTTGTCTTTTGAAACTGGAAACCATTTTTTATTTTTATAATGCTCAATCTTGAGGCCCAGATACCAGTTGACGCAGGACCCCAGAATATTGCCCAGACTGGCCACGGCAATTAACAGCACTACATGCTGCTTGTTCTGTACTAAAAGCCCCAGTAACACAGCTTCAGACTGTAAAGGCAATAAGGTCGCTGCACCCAAGGCCGACAGAAATAGTAAAAATAGGCTCATTACAGCATTAACGGCTCAAGCCCATTTTTTTCTTGGCTTTACTGTATTCCCAACTGGACCAAACAACTGCTGTCACCATCGCCATGATCCGCGCCCACTTATACTGCTCATTGAGCGGTGCAATTGCAGCACGTAAAATCTGCTGATCTTTGGTATTTAGGGCAGCGATTACCTGATCGATATGCACAATTTCAGCAACATACAGCACTAAACATGCAGCAATGCCGAAAAGAATGCTCCAGTAAATCCGGGTATTACTTTCAACAATCTTGGTAAAGTTCAGAAGAAAATCGTTCATATATCCATCCAATAAAAAACCACCGTAAGGGTGGCTTTATTTGCTTAAGGCTATTTTAGCATAAAGGCTGCAGCTTAACTGACCTGTATCGCCAGCGCTTTCTGAACCGCAGGACGAGCATTCAAGCGATCAATATATTTGGAAACTTCAGGATAATCTTCCAGATTAATCTGCTGCCAGTCATGCCGTAATAACCACGGAAATATCGCCATATCTGCAATCGAATATTCGCCGGCAACATAATTTTGCCCGACCAGTTGTTTATTCAACACGCCATACAAACGTTTGCTTTCATTGACATAACGATCTGTGGCATAAGCAATCCGCTCAGGTGCAAAACGGCTAAAGTGATGATTTTGTCCGAGCATTGGTCCCAGACCGCCCATCTGCCACATCAGCCACTGTTCAACCTGAATACGCTTCACTTCATCATCTGGATAAAACAGACCTGTTTTTCGACCCAGATATTGCAAAATCGCACCTGACTCAAAAATTGAAATGGCGCGGCCATTTGGCCCATCCTGATCAACAATTGCCGGGATTTTATTATTGGGAGAAATAGCCAGAAAATCGGACTGAAACTGGTCATTTTCCAGAATATTGATGGGAATAATTTGATATTCCAGCCTCATTTCTTCTAGAGCAATACTAATTTTATGGCCGTTGGGGGTGCCCCAATAATATAAATCGATCATTTTTTTTAATACTCCCTGCACCTTTGCTGTGCGATGATGTACTCAACATAGAGGATTTAGAAAGAAACAACAAGCCTGCATTTAAAAATTATTTTTCAATAAATATCAAAATCTTATTAAAAATTTATATAATTTTTTATTTTTGATCTTGAAAATTTCAGCCCCAAACACATATTTATTTCTGCATAAGGATTGCGTCAATCTTATGCCCTGTCGATGTCTCACATGACAGATCTTATTTTCTTGTTTTTATAACTTTGCTTAAGTGAGAAGGTTCTAATCATGAGTAACTTAAATCTTCATCCATTATTTCGTCGTAGCATCGGTTTCGATCGTCTGAATGACTTTATTGACTATGCCATGCAAAGCGATGCACCGAATTATCCACCGTATAATATCGAAAAGCATGGTGAGAATAATTACCGCATCGTGGTGGCAACTGCGGGTTTTCGTCAGGAAGAACTCGACATTCGTCTGGAAAATAAGTTGCTGACCATCTTAGGCAAGCCTGAAAATCAAAACAATGACAGTATTGAATTCCTGCACAAAGGCATTGCACGACGTGCATTTAAATTGTCTTTACGTCTGGATGAATATATTGAGGTCCAGCAGGCAGATTATGAAAATGGTTTATTGATCATCGACTTGCAACGCATTATTCCAGAAGAAAAATTGCCGCGTCAAATCCCGATTGGCAATAAACTGCTTATTGCAAACGATGAAAAATCAGTGGAATAAGCTTGATTAAGTACGCAAAGGAAGGTCCGCAAGGGCCTTTCTTTTTGGCTACAGATTACCTAAGCTCATGGAGGCAATACGCTTTCTGATCATAAAAATAAACCATGACTGCGCCAGAAAACATCCTGTTTCATCAAGCTAGCCCGATCATGCGCACTACGGGATATTTGCTGTTTTGTTATCCGATCGGAATATTCAGCATTTTTTATTTCAGCAGTGTGCGTAGCAATTCCAGTTTTTTCCAAGGACTATTATTTTTATGGCAGGAGTCTCCTGACTTTTATATTTATATTAGCGGCTTTCTTGGTCTTTCGCTGTTTATGCTGGGAACCAAACTCAAAATAACCTCACACGCTATTTATTATACTTTGGCCGGTTTCCGCATCAGCCTGTGCTTAAAACGACATTCGGTACAGTATAGCTTTCTGAATCCACGCTATGCTTCTCTCAAAGCACATCTCAAAAGCTGGCTCTATAACATGCCAGCGCATGTGATTAGTCAACGCGATGGCACTTTGGATTTTAAATTGCATCAGTCCGGTCTGATGAATCAAATTTGCCTCGGGTTTTTCCGGATCCAACTATCGATGTTTTCCCGCCAGCAAGCCAGGGAAATTATTCAAGCTATGTACAATGCGTGGAATTTTAGAGCATAAAAAAAGCCCTGCATATGCAGGGCTTTTTTCGCTTAATGAGTGCTTACTTTTTCTTTTTAGGACCAAGTAGCATACCCATTTGACGGCCTTCCATTTTCGGCATCTGCTCAACAGTACCGAATTCAGCCACGTCAGCTTCAATTTTTTGCAATTGAGCTAGACCCAACTGTTGGTGCGCCATTTCACGACCACGGAAACGAAGCGTGATTTTCACCTTGTTACCTTCTTCAAGGAACTTGATGATTGCACGTAGTTTTACGTTGTAATCACCAACATCAGTACCCGGGCGTAGCTTGATTTCTTTCACCTGGACTTGATGTTGTTTTTTCTTCGCTTCTTTCTGCTTTTGCTTAAGATCAAACAAATGCTTGTTGAAGTCCATGATCTTACATACTGGTGGTTCAGCGTTTGCTACGATCTCAACAAGATCAAGTTCAACACTTTCTGCTGCGCGTAGGGCGTCAGCTAAGCTTACAATCCCTTTTTGCTCACCATTTTCGTCTACAAGACGGACTTCTTTCGCACGAATTTCATCATTCAAGGCAGGACGGTTTGATTTGTTACCGCCCTGTTGATTACGGTCAGGCTGTTTAATCGCTGTTACTCCACAATGTACCGGCCGCGTTCGGCTACGGCTGCTTTTACTAGGTCAACGAAAGCATCGATTGACATAGTACCCAAATTTGTTCCTGAGCGGGTACGCACGTTTACGGTACCTTCCTCTACTTCACGGTCCCCAAGTACCAGTAAGTAAGGAATACGCTCTAATGTACGTTCACGAATCTTAAAGCCGATTTTCTCATTTCTCAAGTCAGAAATTGCACGGATACCGTTTTCTTTAAGTTTTGCGACGACTGACTCACATGCCTCAGCTTGAGAATCGGTAATGTTCATCACACACGCTTGCATTGGTGCCAACCAAGGTGGCATGAAGCCTGCGTAGTGTTCGATCAGTATACCAATAAAACGCTCAAAACTGCCAAGAATTGCACGATGTAACATTACTGGCTGATCGCGGTCGTTATCTTCTGTGACATAAGACGCGTCTAGACGCTCTGGCAAGTTAAAGTCACACTGAATGGTACCACACTGCCAGACACGACCTAAGCAGTCTTTCAGAGAGAATTCAATCTTCGGACCGTAGAATGCACCCTCACCTGGTTGAAGCTCCCACTCAAGACCCGCAGCATCTAAAGCATCTGCCAAAGATTTTTCTGCCATATCCCAAAGCTTGTCATCACCCACACGTTTTTCAGGACGCGTCGACAACTTCATTTGTACTTCTTCGAAGCCAAAATCTTTGTATACATCCAGTGTCAATTTGATAAAGTCTGCAACTTCAGGACCAATCTGTTCCTTGGTACAGAAAATATGCGCGTCATCTTGAGTAAAGCCACGTACACGCATAATGCCGTGTAAAGAACCAGATGGCTCGTTACGGTGACATGAACCGAACTCTGCCAAACGCACAGGAAGATCACGGTACGACTTCAAGCCTTGATTGAACACCTGTACGTGACAAGGACAGTTCATTGGCTTCACCGCATAGTTACGGTTTTCAGAATGTGTGGTGAACATGTTGTCTGCATAGTTGGCAGCATGTCCTGATTTTTCCCACAATGTGAAATCTACAACCTGTGGGGTACGAATTTCTTCGTAGCCATTGTCTTGCTGAACTTTACGCATGTATTGTTCAAGCACTTGGTAAATGGTCCAGCCATTCGGATGCCAGAACACCATACCCGGTGCTTCTTCTTGCATATGGAACAAATCAAGCGCTTTACCAATTTTACGGTGATCGCGTTTTTCAGCTTCCTCAATACGTTTTACATAAGCAGCAAGCTGTTTCTTGTCTGCCCATGCTGTACCGTAGATCCGTTGTAGCTGCTCATTCTTCGCATCACCACGCCAGTAAGCACCAGAGATTTTAGTCAGTTTGAACGATTTTAAGAATTTAGTATTTGGAACGTGCGGACCACGGCACATATCCAAATAATCCTGATGGTAGTACAAGCCCATTTGGGTTTCTTCAGGCATGTCTGCGATCAAGCGTAATTTGTATTCTTCGCCACGTGCTGTGAATTCTGCAATCACTTCATCACGCGGTGTCATTTTTTTCACAACATCATAGTCTTGATCGATGAGCTTTTTCATACGCTCTTCAATCGCTGCCATGTCGTCTAAGGTAAACGGACGTGGCATCCAGATGTCATAGTAGAAACCTTCCTCAATGACCGGACCAATGACCATCTTTGCTTCTGGGAACAGTTGCTTAACCGCATGACCGACCAAATGCGCGCAAGAATGGCGAATGATCTCGACACCGGCTTCGTCTTTAGGCGTGATAATTTGTAGTGTTGCATCTTCAGTGATGAGATCAGACGCATCAACCAAACGATCGTTGACACGACCAGCAACTGTATTTTTTGCAAGACCAGGACCAATGCTAAGTGCAACGTCCATCACAGATACGGCGTGATCAAACTGTTTTTGATCGCCATTTGGCAAAGTGATAATTGGCATAAGAAATCCTTAAGGAGTGATGCCCCGTACCATGGAGCATATCACCGCGAGATTATGATCGAGGCACAGCCTCAAAAGATAAAAACGGTGGATAAATAAAATCGATTCGAATTTTACACGGCTTGGCCGCATGATTAAACCTTTTCCCAATAAAAATAAGATTTACCGTCAAATCTGTGACTGATCGTTAAAGGCTTAGGCTCATTTTTCATTTCAGAATGTGGTTATTCCCGGAACGTCTGCCACTGGAGAAACTTTCCTTCTGTATAAGCATAAAGCTGAGCGAATTGCGGGATGATAGCTTCACTTTGTGTCGGTCTTATAAACACATAATCATCGACATGAATATCGCACTGTATAGGCACCTGTAGCATCTCCTGATTACTACTGCGGCCATACAACACATGCGGTCGGCTTTTTTCAGGGTAGATATAATCCGCTCGCCAATAGCCCCCGTAAATAAATACAGCTTTATATTGATGTGGAAGATGATTTAGTAGTTCCAAACCGGGAATCTGGCTATAAGGCAACACTTTTAAAATGGGCGCAGCAATCCATAAAGCACAGCTTAAAGCGGATAAATTTTCCAGATCAAAATCAGTGGGCTTAAGCAGCATCGAGCCAAAGGCCATATCATTACAGACACTTTGCTGGCAATGCTGCATAAAGGTCGGACTGCCCCCGCCGTTAAAACACAGACCTTCATGCCATAAATTGGGAAATTGCTGCTGAATCATCGTTTTGTATTGTTGATAAATCTGCTGTGATTGCTGATAACTTTTTTCTGGGCTTTTCAAAATTTTTGGCAGTTTGGCGACATGTGCATCATAGCCCATTAGACCCGAAAGTTTGAGATAAGCCGCGTTGTGCTGAATCAATTTGAGCAAAGCTATAAATTGCTGCTGCGTTTGTACGCCGCCACGATGCAGTCCCACATCAATTTCAATATTTACGTTCAGGCAGATGTTCAGGTTTTGAGCGAGTTGCAGATATTGCTGCAGACGTTCTATATCATCGATCAGCCATTGAATATTGCTTTGGTCATTTAGTGCCTGCTGATCAGGGAAATTTTGATAAAAGCGCTGTACCGCATGGATCGGCAACGGTTTACCCAGCAAGATATCTACCTGTTCAAATGCGCTGATAATTTCTAAAAGATGGGGTAAATGAAACAGCATAAAGCGCTGGGTATTCAGCTTTTCACTGGCCAGTTTGAGTAGCTGAATGCTGGCTAAGGACTTCACCACCAGACGCGGTTTTAACTTCGGAGGCAATTTTGACTGTACATAGTCCAAATTACGTTGATAGGTTTTTAAATCTAAAATCAGTTGCGGTGTGCCAGTTCCCTGCTGTTTTAAGTCTTGTGTCAGTTGCTGAAAATAATTCGATTGCATCACCCAAGCCTCAGTTTCCAGATAAAAATAATTGTTTTAGGTAGGGATTCAGCCATTTTTGCTGTGGATCCAGTTGCTGACGTAATCTTAAAAATCATCCCATTTCGGGTAGAGATCACGTAGCGAAGCAGCGCTCATGCTATGCAACTTGCCCCAATGCGGTCGCCCCTGATATTTCTGTAAAATCGGCTCGACCAGATCAAAGATCGCGTGGTAATCCTGTTTATAAAATTGATGAATCGAAATGGAGACCGAATCACGCTGATAAAAAGGACTTAGCCAGATCTCATCGCCTTTGACATAACGAAACTCGATCGGGAAAAACATCGGCACCTGATGTTTACGTAAAACATGCAGAATCTCGTCCAGACACTTCAAACCTTGCTCAACCGGAAGCTGATATTCCATTTCATTAAATTTGGTCTGGCGCAGGGTCGGAAAAATCCGGGATGACCAGTCTACATAGCAGGTTGGTTTAACAAACACACCGAGCAATTTTTGCAAATAGGGATTTGTCTTTGGGAAGAATCGTGTCAATTCAGAACATAGGGTTAATAAAGCATCTTCCGGAGGCCAGCTCTCTTGCCTCGGCTGAATGTCATCTTGCATTTCATCCAGAGTTTTCAGCATCACCTGATCGGCATGCAGAAAAGCCCAAAACTCAATATGTCGATGCTGATATTTCCATTGCTCAATATGCGTAAAAACATCTTTTAATGAACATAACCGGATTTGTTCTTTTAATAGATCTCTTGCGAAAGTTAATTTAAGAGCATCCAATTCACCATTCCAGCAATTAAATTCATTCTTAGACCAAATCGTTTCCGTCTATC